>NZ_SJOS01000026.1:0-36646 GCF_012027765.1 Pseudoflavonifractor sp. SW1122
CTGGTGCCCGGGGACGTGAACCCGCCCCAGTGCTCCGCCCCGCCTCCCATCTGGGTCAGCTACGGCTGTGCCAGCCGCAACACCCTCACCCTGTCCAGCCTCACCGCCCACTCCGCCGCCGTGGCGGTGCAGCGGGAATTTCCACACCTGGGGGGCGGCATTGTGGAACGTCAGGAGCTGGTGCTCCCCTATTCCGGCCCCGCCCCGCTGCCCTTTTTGGCCCAGGTGGGGACGGCGCTGCTGCTGGGTCTGCTGCCCTGAGAGGGGGAGCATTTTTTCTTCCGGGCTTTACGTCTCCAAAATCATATGATATAATTTTCGGCATAAGATTGGAGCTGATACTGCCATGGAAGAACTGGTAGAATTAAAAGAAAATATCACATCCCAACGGCCGGACAGCTGGGACCGCCTGCCGGACATTCCCCTCTATATGGACCAGGTGGTGTCCTACCTCACCCGTCAGATGGTGTGTTTTGAGGAGGGGGACGGTCTGACCTCCGCCATGATCAACAACTACATCAAGGACGGTCTGCTGGCCCGGGCCAACGGCAAGAAGTACGGCAAGGAGCACCTGGCCTATCTCACCGCCATCAGCGACCTCAAGCAGGTGCTCAGCGTGCGGGAGATGCGCACCCTGGTGGCCATTGGTAAAAATGTGGGCACCAGCCAGGAGCAGTACGACTATTTTTGCCGGGTGCTGGACCAGGCTCTGGACCAGGCCGCCGGACAGCTCAACGAAGAGGCGGAGGAGGAGAAGCTGCCCGGTATGGTGCTCACCTACGCCTTGCAGAGCTACGCCCACGGGCTGGTGTGTCGGCGGCTGCTGGAGATCATGGCCCAGAAGTCGGGGTGTTCCGACCTGTTGAAGGGCGGGAAAAAGAAGTAACACACCAGACGGTCAAGAAAACCTCATGTCAATGTAAGAGGGACAGACTATCTTGCATCGTCAAAAAGCCCTCGGCAGAGTTTTCCCATCCGCAGATGGGAAAATAAATGGAAATAACGTTTTTTTCGGGGACATGCGCATCGAAAAAAACACTTCTCAGTCCGCCAGTGTGGCCTTGGGTCGCCCTTTGGCCCAAGGCTGCATGCAGCGGGCTGCAACTCCTCGAAAAAATGCTGGCATTTTTGAGAAGCGTGTCGAACAGGTTCGACACGCACACATGAAGGAGGAATGATCCCATGTCAAACTACGTCATTGTCACCGATTCGTCCTGCGACCTGCCCGCCCACCTGGTGGAAGAGCTGGAATTACATACCGTGCCCTTGGCCTTCCTCTTTGGGGAGAAGACCTACTACAACTACCCCGACAACCGGGAGATGAGCCCCAAGGCCTTCTATGACCGCCTGCGTGCGGGGGAGATGGCCACCACCAACGCCATCAACGTGGGACAGGTGACGGATTTCCTCACCCCCTTCCTGGAGGAGGGCAAGGACATCCTGATTTTGAGCTTCTCCTCCGGCCTGTCTACTTCCTTTAATTCCTATTCCATCGCCGCCCAGGACCTGGCCGAGCAGTACCCGGACCGCACCATCCGGGTCATCGACACCCTGTGCGCCTCTCTGGGCCAGGGTATGCTGGTGTACCAGGCCGCCCAGCTGCGCCAGGCAGGGAAGAGCCTGGACGAGGTGGCCCAGTGGGTGGAGGACAACAAGCTGCGCCAGTGCCACTGGTTCACCGTGGACGACCTGTTCTTCCTCAAACGGGGCGGGCGGGTATCTGCCGCCACCGCCGTGGTGGGCACCATGCTGCAAATCAAGCCGGTGCTCCACGTGGACAACGAGGGCCACCTCATCAGCGTGGCCAAGGCCCGGGGCCGCAAGGCGTCCTTGCAGGCCCTGGTAGACAAGGTGGGCCAGCTGGGGGAGGACGTGGCCAATCAGACCATGTTCATCAGCCACAGCGACTGTGAGGCGGACGCCCAGTTTGTGGCCGACCAGATCAAGCAGAAGTATGGCACAAAGGAGATCATCCTCAACGATATCGGGCCCGTCATCGGCGCCCACACCGGCCCCGGCTGCGTGGCGCTGTTCTTCATGGGCAAGCACCGGTAAGGGCAATGAAGAATGAATAGTGAAAAATGAAGAATGAAGGAGTGCCGCTTGGGCGGCACGACTCAAAAGAAAAACCGGCGCATCTGCGCCGGTTTTTTGCTTTGAAATCGGTGCTGCTCAAAGCAGCACACCATACTTCTTCACTATTCACTATTACTTATTCACTAGCAGCTAAACGGCTGCTTTTTGGCAGCCGTTTAGCTGCTCTGCCGCTCCACCAGTTCCCAGGGGGCCACCATGGACTCCCCCTTCTTGCCGTGGAACAAATCCACCAGCAGCTGGGCGGCCATCTGGCCCACGTTGTAGGTGCCGTGGGACAGGGACGTGATGGGCACGGGGGCCAGCTGGCTGTAGGCGCTGTTGTCGAAGCTCACCACCGCCACGTCCTGGGGCACCCGTTTGCCCCGCTGGACCAGGATGCTCACCAGGCGGGAGGCCACCTCGTCGTTGTAGCACACCGCCGCCGTGCACCCCTCCAGGGTCTTGAGCACCTGCTCCCAGGGCTCGTCCTCTTGCAGCAGGTCCGTCTTGGTCTCGGTGTTGTACCAGAACACGTGCTGCTGGTCCAGGGGCAGCCCCAGGTCCCGCAGCCCTTCCAGGTAGCCGGAATACCGCTGCAAGCCCTGGATGTCGTCGTTTTTGAACAGGCCCATAATGGCCCGGTGTCCTTTATTATAGAGGTACTCCACCAGCATCCGCCCGCCCCGGTAGTTGTCGTCCAGCACCGACAGGCAGTCGGGCATCTCCCGGTAGTAGCCGTGGAGGAACACCATGGGAATGCCCCGGGCCGTAATCTCCTGATACAAATCCAGGTTGGGGTTGGGCAGGCCCGTCTTGATGCCCTCCACCAGAATGCCGTCGGGCACGTGCTCGTCCAGCAGGGAGGTGAGGATCTTCCGCTCGTTGGCCACCAGGTTCTGGGTGGCGTACAGGGTGAGGGCGCAGTTGTTGGCGGCCAGCACCGTCTCAATCTCCCGCAGAATGCTGGGGAAGATATAATTACTAATGTAAGTGGTGATAACGGCCACCGTGCGGCGGCCACCCTTGTCCCGCTTGGCCAGATGGGAGCCGCTGCCCTGACGGCGCTCAATGAGTCCCTCGGAGGCCAGCAGGCTCAGCGCCTGCCGCACGGTCTGGCGGCTGACCTGGAACTGGCCGCACAGAGCCTGCTCGGTGGGCAGAAGCATGGTTTCATCGTATTGTCCAGACTGGATTTCCCGGCGCAGGGTGTCTGCGACCGTTTGATATTTGGGGCGCACAATGTCCCCCCCCCTCTCTCGTAGTTCTCTGGGATTGGTCCGCTGGGTTTGTTACCGAAAGTATACCATATTTGTACGTACGGTGCAACACATGTTCGGGATATTTGTTTTAAATTTTGCGAAATGGTATGTACCTTTTCAAAACAAGTCTCGGCAATATTCCAATACCACCAGTCAAATTCAGAAAATAAAAGCCCAGAATCTGGCAAAAGAATTCGCGGCTCGATGGATTTTGAAAAAATCCACCGGGGTGTTTTTGTGGGATTTGTGCACAATGCCCGTTTTCTGGAAGAGCGCTTTTTGCGTATATTGATTAAATATTCCAGGCGTTTCGGAAAAACTGGAACCGATTGGGAGTCTTTCTCGTGGTTATCACCAATTTCTCAGAATGTTTTCACAAATTTGTATTGTTGTAAACCTAGAAATGAATAGTTGTTCGTACATTTGCTTGACATTTGAAATTTTGTTGGTATACTGAAATCACAAAGCACCGAACGGCAGCGGAACAAAACATCTGCCCCGGTGGAACAAGTGAAATATTTGAACGGAGGTCACTACAATGAAGAAGAAATTACTTGCACTGTCCTTGTCCCTGGCCATGGCGTTCTCCCTGGCAGCTTGCGGCGGCAACGGAGGCACCGCAAACTCCAATACTCCCGCTGGCGACGGCTCTGACGATGGGCCGATTCAGGTGGGCTTCGCTCAGGTGGGACACGAGTCCGACTGGCGCACCGCTTCCACCAAGTCCGCTCAGGAGGTGTTCTCCGAGGAGAACGGCTACGAGCTGTCCTTTGTGGACTGCGACAACGACTCCGCTGTTCAGCTGGATGCTGTGCGTAACTTTATCCAGCAGGGCATGGACTACATCATCATTGACCCCATCGTGGATACCGGCTGGGACGCAGTGCTCACCGAGTGTGAGGACGCTGGCATTCCCGTCATCGTCATCGACCGTACCATCACCGACTCCGACAAGTACACCGCCTGGGTTGGCTCTGACTTCAAGGTTGAGGGCCTGGCCTGCGGCGAGTGGCTGAAGGCATTCGCTGCCGATAAGGGGATTGAGGAGATCAATGCCCTGGTGATCGAGGGCTCCACCGGTGCTTCCGCCACCATCGGCCGTACCGATGGCTTCAAGGAGATCGCCGACCGTGAGGGCTGGACCATTCTGGATTCTCAGAGCGGTGACTTCACCGAGGCTGGCGGCCAGGAGGTCATGGAGTCCTACTGCCAGAGCTACAAGGGCCAGTTCAACGTGGTGATCTGCCAGAACGATAACGAGGCTGCCGGTGCCATGACCGCCATGGATGCCGCTGGCGTCAGCTACGGCGTGGACGGCGATGTGATTCTGGTTTCCTTCGATGCCAACAAGCCCTATGTCCAGCTGGTTATGGACGGCAAGATCAACGCCAACTTCGAGTGCAACCCCATGGCCGCACCCATGGTGGATGAGATCATCAAGCAGCTGGAGAACGACGAGACTCCTGAGAAGGAAGTGTACGTCACCGAGTCTTGGTTCGCCGCTGAGGACAACATCAAGACCATCACCGTCAACGGTGAGGAGCAGGAGATGGTCCACGTGACCCAGGAAGTCTTGGACGCTCGTCCCTACTAAGGATTTTCCGGAAAAACTCCATAGAAAATAAACATCCAGGGGGACCCCGGCACTTCCCGGGGTCCTCTTTTCAACCCAAAACTCTGTGAGGTGAACCACTTTGGAAGGTAATATCGTACTCACTGCCCGAGGCATCACCATGACCTTTCCCGGCGTTAAGGCGCTGGACGGGGTGGACTTGACCCTGCGTAAGGGTGAGATCCACGCCCTGATGGGAGAAAACGGTGCAGGAAAATCCACCCTCATCAAGTGCCTGACCGGCATCAACGATTTTGAGGCCGGAGAGATCCGCATTGACGGCATTGACGGGCCGGTGAAGAACCACTCTACTTTGGATGCCCAGAAGGTGGGCATCTCCACCGTGTATCAGGAGGTCAACCTGTGCCCCAACCTCAGCGTGGCCGAGAACCTGTACATTGGCCGTGAGCCCAAGACCTTCATCGGTACCATTGACCGCAAGAAGATGTACCGGAAGGCCGAGGAACTGGTCAAGCGTCTGGAAATTGACGTGGATGTGTACCAGAACCTGGAGAACTACTCCCTGGCCATCCAGCAGATGATCGCCATCGCCCGTGCGGTGGATATGGATTGTAAGGTTTTGATTTTGGACGAGCCCACCTCTTCTCTGGACGACGTGGAAGTGGACAAGCTCTTTGTTATGATGAACCAGCTCAAGCAAAATGGCGTGAGCATCGTCTTCGTCACTCACTTCCTGGAGCAGGTATACGCCGTGTGTGACCGGATTACCGTGCTGCGCAACGGTACCTTTGTGGGTGAGTACCCTGTGGACGAGCTGCCCCGGGTCAAGCTGGTGGCTGCCATGATGGGTAAAGATTTCGATGATTTGGCCAGCATTAAGCCGGAAGGATTTGATACCCTCAAGGACGCTCCCATGCAGATTGAGGCACAGGGGCTGAGTCACAAGGGTACCATCAAGCCCTTCGATTTGAACCTGCGCAAGGGAGAGGTTATTGGCCTGACCGGCCTGCTGGGTTCCGGCCGTTCCGAGCTGGCCCGTGTGATCTACGGCGCGGACAAGGCCCAGACCGGTACCTTGAAGGTGGCGGGCAAAGAGGCCAAGATCAACCAGCCCATTGATGCCATGCAGATGGGCATGGGCTTGCTGCCCGACGACCGCAAGGCTGAGGGTATCATCGGCGACCTGTCTGTGCGTGAGAACATCATCTTGGCCCTTCAGGCCAAGCGTGGTATGTTCCACCTGATTCCCCGGGCACAGCAGGAAAAAATGGCCGACCACTACATCAAGATGCTCCAGATTAAGACCGCCTCTCGGGAGACTCCCATCAAGCAGCTGTCCGGCGGCAACCAGCAGAAGGTGATTTTGGGCCGCTGGCTGGCCACCGACCCGGATTTCCTCATTCTGGACGAGCCCACCCGTGGTATCGACGTGGGCACCAAGACCGAGATTCAAAAGCTCATCATCCACCTGGCCCAAGAGGGCAAGAGCATTATGTTTATCTCCTCTGAGATCGAAGAGATGCTGCGTACCTGTAACCGCATGGCGGTGCTCCGTGACGGTGCCAAGGTGGGCGAGCTGGAGGGCGAACTGACCCAGGAGCGGGTTATGAGTGCCATTGCAGGAGGTTTTGACGAATGACAACTCTCAAGAAATTTTCCCGCCAGCAGCTGTTCCTTCCAATCGTGTGCGTGCTGCTGGTGCTGGCCGTAAACATCGTGTACGATGTGGCAAACGGCGATGTATTTTATAACTTTTTCAAGATTTCCATGACCAACGGCATTTTCCAGGGCCGTCTGGTAAACATCCTCAACCGTGGCAGTGAGGTTGCCATTCTGGCCATCGGTATGACGTTGGTGGTCTCCGCCTCCGCCGGTACGGATATTTCCGTGGGCTCGGTGATGAGCCTGTGTGCCTCCTTCTGCTGTATGCTCATTGCCGGATTCGGCGTTTCCTCTGTGGATTCCGTCAGCCCCGCCTCTCTGGCTCTGGGCTTTGCCGGTGCCCTCCTGATGGGCTGCCTGTGCGGCGCCTTCAACGGCGCTCTGGTGTCCTACTTGGGCATTCAGCCCATGGTGGCCACGCTGATTCTCTGGTCGGCGGCCCGTGCCATCGGCCTGCTGCTGTGCAACAACCTGATTGTGTATGTGCGTGTGCCTGAGTACGGCGTGCTGGGTGGCTACCTGTTCGGCATTCCCACCCCCCTCATCGTGGTGATCGTATGCGTGCTCATTACCACCCTGCTGCTGAAGTACACGGCCCTGGGTCTGTACATCCAGTCGGTGGGTATCAACAAGCGGGCCAGCCGCATCGCCGGCCTGAACTCCAAGCGCATCATCTTCCTGTGCTACCTGGTGTGCGGCCTGTGCGCTGCCATCGCTGGCCTGGTGGCTTCCTCCCGAATCACCAGTGCAGACTCCAACAACATCGGCTTGAACATGGAGCTGGACGCCATCCTGGCCGTGGCTCTGGGCGGCAACGCCCTGAGCGGCGGTAAGTTTAACCTGGCTGGCTCCATCATCGGTGCCTATACCATTCAGGCCATTACCACCACGATGTACAACCTGGGCGTGTCCACCGAGGTCACCCCTGTGTTCAAGGCTGTTGTGGTAATTATTATCGTGGCCATCCAGGCACCCCCTGTGAAGGCCTGGTTCAACAAGCGCAGTGCCGCTAAGGCCGCTGCCAAGAAGGAGGTGGCCAAGGTATGAGCAAGAAACCTGCCAATGCCTTGAAAAGCGTCAAAGAGATGAACAGCAACACCATGTTGCTGATGATCACCATTATTTTGTTCTTTGTGCTCTATGCTGGCGGCTGCGTGGCCTATGCCAGCAGAGGATTCCTCACCGTTCAGACCTTCCTCAACGTGCTGCGCAGCAGCGCCGGCCTGATCTGTGTGGCCAGCGGCATGACCTGCGTCATGCTCACCGGCGGCATTGACATCTCGGTGGGCTCTCTGGTGGCTCTGGACTGTATGATTCTGGCCTATGGCATGACCGAGATGAACATGAGCGCTCCTGTGGCTGTGATTCTGGTGCTGGTGCTGGGCCTGGTCTTTGGCCTGGTGCAGGGCTTCTTCATCGGATACCTGCAGATTCAGCCCTTCATCGTCACCATGGCTGGTATGTTCTTCGCCCGCGGCATGGTGGCTGTCATCTCCACCGCCCAGCTGTCCATCACCAGCGGTGCCTTCTATGATCTGGCTACCTTCCGCATCTACCTGCCCTTCGGCGGCACCATCAACCGGGCTGGAAAGATGATTATGCCCTACTTCGGCGTGGGTGTTATCATCGCTGTGGTGGTGCTGATCCTGGTGTTCCTGATGCTGCGTTACACCAAGTTTGGCCGCTCCCTGTACGCGGTAGGCGGCAATGAGCAGTCCGCTGCCATGATGGGTCTGAACGTGAAGCGGACCAAGATGATGGCCTATGTGCTCTGCTCTCTGCTGTGCTCCATCGGCGGCATTTGCTACTTCCTCAATACCACCAGCGCCAGCGTCAACCAGGCCACCGGCTTGGAGATGGACGCCATCGCCTCCGCGGTTATCGGTGGTACGCTGCTGACCGGTGGTGTTGGTAACGTCATCGGCACCCTGTTCGGCGTGCTCATCAACGGTACCATCGCCAGCATCGTGCAGTTCAACGGTAAGCTGGCCAGCTCCTGGCCCAACATTCTCACCGCTGCCTTGCTGTGCTTCTTCATCGTGCTGCAGAGTGTGTTTGCCCTGCTGAAAAACCGCAAGAAATAAGTTTGAAATTTCTCACAGGAGGGTTGCTCCATGGATATGAAAGAATTTCTCGCAAACGGTCAGGCCTGTCTGGGCATCGAGCTGGGCTCCACCCGCATCAAGGCGGTGCTCATCGGCCCTGACCACGCCCCCATCGCCTCCGGCGACCACAGCTGGGAGAACCGCTATGAGGGCGGCTACTGGACCTACTCCCTGGAGGACGTGTGGACCGGGCTGCAAGATGCCTACGCCCACCTGTCCGCCGACGTGGAAGCCCGCTACGGGGTAAAGCTGACAAAGGTGGCCTCCATGGGCTTCTCCGCCATGATGCACGGCTACCTCCCCTTCGGTCACGAGGGCCAGCTGTTGGCCCCCTTCCGCACCTGGCGCAACACCACCACCGGACAGGCCGCTGAGATGCTCAGCGAGCGGTTCAACTTCAACATTCCCCAGCGCTGGTCCATTGCCCACCTGTACCAGGCCATCCTCAACGGTGAGGACCACGTGCCCGATGTGGCCTTTATCACCACGCTGGCGGGCTACGTGCACTGGAAGCTCACCGGGGAGAATGTCCTGGGTGTGGGCGACGCCAGCGGCGTGTTCCCCATTGACTCCAACACCTGCGACTACGACCAGGCCATGGTGGACAGCTTTGACGCCCTGGTGGCCGACAAGGGTTACTCCTGGAAGCTCCGGGATATCCTGCCCCGGGTGGCGGTGGCGGGCGACAACGCCGGAACCCTCACCGCCGAGGGCGCCAAGCTGCTGGACCCCACCGGGACCTTGCAGCCCGGCGCCATCCTCTGCCCCCCCGAGGGGGACGCTGGCACCGGCATGGCCGCCACCAACGCCGTGGCCAAGCGCACCGGCAACGTGTCGGCGGGTACCTCGGTGTTCTCCATGATCGTGCTGGAGAAGCCCCTGAGCCGCCGCTACGAGGAGATCGACATGGTCACCACCCCCGACGGGGCTCCCGTGGCCATGGTCCACTGCAACAACTGCACCAATGAGATCAACGCCTGGGCGGAGGTCTTCTCCGGCCTGCTCACCGCCCTGGGCCATGAGGTGGACAAAAACGCCCTGTACACCGCCATGTTTACCTCCGCCCTGGAGGGCAAGGCGGACGGGGACGGGCTCCTGCTCTATAACTACCTGTCCGGCGAGCCGGTCACCGGCCTCAGCGACGGCCGCCCCCTGCTGGTGCGTGGCCCCGAGGCGCACCTGAACTTTGCAAACTTCATGCGCACCCAGCTCTATTCCGCCCTGGCCACCTTGAAGGTGGGCCTGGACATTCTGGGTGAGGAGCATGTGGCGGTGGACCGCCTCATGGGCCACGGCGGATTCTTCAAGACCCCCGTGGTGGGCCAGCGCATTCTGGCCGCCGCCGCCAACAGCCCCGTAGCCACCATGGAGACCGCCGGAGAGGGCGGACCCTGGGGCATGGCCCTGCTGGCCGCCTATGCGGTACATAAGACCGACGGCCAGTCCCTCCAGGACTACCTGAACACCCAGGTCTTTGGCGACCAGAAGGTGTCTGTGGTGGAGCCTCAGGCCGAGGACGTGGAGGGCTTCACCAACTTTATGGTGCGCTATAAGGCGGGCCTGGCTGTGGAGCGGGCCGCCGTGGAACACGTATAAATAAAAACTTGACATAACGGAGGTTATGAACATGAACAACAAAGAATTTTGGTTTGTCGTGGGCAGCCAGTTCCTGTATGGCCCCGAAGTGCTGGAGATCGTGGATCGCCGCGCCGCCGAGATGGTGGATACCCTCAACGCCACCGGAAACCTGCCCTGCAAGCTGGTATACAAGGTCACGGCCAAGACCAACAAGGAGATCGCCGACGTGGTGAAGGCCGCCAACTATGACGACAACTGCTGCGGTATCGTCACCTGGTGCCACACCTTCTCCCCCTCCAAGATGTGGATCAACGGCTTTGTCAACCTGCAAAAGCCCTACTGCCACCTGGCCACCCAGTACAACCTGGAGATCCCCAACGAGGAGATCGACATGGACTTCATGAACCTCAACCAGGCCGCCCACGGCGACCGGGAGCACGGCTTCATCGCCGCCCGTCTGCGCATGCCCCGCAAGGTCATCGCCGGCTACTGGAAGGACGAAGAGGTCCAGAAGCGTCTGGGCCGCTGGATGCGCACCTGCCTGGGTGTGGACTTCTCCCGCAACCTGAAGGTGATGCGCTTTGGCGACAACATGCGGGAAGTGGCCGTCACCGAGGGCGACAAGGTGGAAGTGCAGGCCAAGCTGGGCTGGCAGGTGAACACCTGGGCCGTGGGCGATCTGGTGGAAGTGATGAACCAGGTCACCGACGCCGAGATCGACGAGCTGATGGAGGTCTATAAGGCCAATTACGATATCGCCACCGACAACGTGGAGGCCATTCGCTACCAGGCTCGGGAAGAGATCGCCATGAAGAAGATGATGGATGCAGAAGGGTGCAAGGCCTTCTCCAACACCTTCCAGGATCTCTACGGCATGGAGCAGCTGCCCGGCCTGGCCAGCCAGCACCTGATGGCTCAGGGCTACGGCTACGGCGGCGAGGGCGACTGGAAGGTGTCCGCCATGACCGCCATCATGAAGGTCATGGGTGAGAACGGCAACGGCGCCTCCGGCTTCATGGAGGACTACACCTACCACCTGGTGCCCGGCCACCAGTACTCCCTGGGCGCCCACATGCTGGAGGTGTGCCCCTCTCTGGCCTCTGCCCGGCCCCGCATTGAGACCCACCACCTGGGCATCGGCATGAACCGCAAGGACCCCGCCCGCCTGGTGTTCGAGGGCAAGGAAGGGGACGGCATTGTGGTCTCCCTCATCGACATGGGCGGCCGTCTGCGCCTGATCTGCCAGGACATCCACTGCGTCAAGCCCATCATGGAGATGCCCAACCTGCCCGTGGCCCGTGTCATGTGGACCGCTGAGCCCTCCCTCACCACCGGTGTGGAGTGCTGGATCACCGCTGGCGGCGCCCACCACACCGTCCTCAGCTACGATGTCACCGCCGAGCAGATGAAGGATTGGGCCAACATCATGGGCATCGAGTTTGTCCACATCAGCAAGGATACCACCGTGGAAGGCCTGGAGAAGGAGCTGTTCTGGAACGACCTGGCCTGGAAGCTGAAGTAATCAGCCATACGCAATCATAAATATTATTCCTTCCTCCCTCAAACCTGTGCCCCAGGGGTGTGCGTGGCACGCCCCTGGGGCCAATCCGGCAAAGAAGTCCACGGACTTCTTTACCAAAAGGATTGCATGAATTTGTCTATGCCCCAAGGGTGTGTCTGGCATACCTCTGGGGTTTTCTGATATGAAAAGGAGTTTGAAACTATGACCGCAGCTGAAAAAAAGCAACTGGCGGTGACCGCCTGCAAGGTGCGTATGGGTGTCATCGAGGGCATCCACGCCGCCAAGGCCGGACATCCCGGCGGCTCTCTGTCCGCCGCCGACCTGTTTACCTATCTCTATTTTAAAGAAATGCGCATCGACCCCGCCAATCCCCGCTGGGAGGATCGGGACCGCTTTGTCCTCTCCAAGGGCCACACCGCCCCCGGCCTCTACGCCGCTCTGGCCAACCGGGGCTACTTCCCCGTGGAGGACCTGCTCACCCTGCGCCAGATTGGCAGCCACCTCCAGGGCCACCCCAACATGAACCTGACCCCCGGTGTGGACATGTCCACCGGGTCCCTGGGCCAGGGCCTGTCCGCCGCCGCTGGCATGGCCAAGGGCGCCAAGTTCCTGGGCAAGGACATCAACGTCTACTCCCTGCTGGGCGACGGCGAGCTGGCCGAGGGTCAGATTTGGGAGGCCACCATGTTTGCCGCCCACTATAAGCTGGACAACCTGTGCATCATCGTGGACATCAACGGGCTGCAAATTGATGGCCGCACCTGCGACGTGATGAACACCGAGCCTGTGGACGCCAAGTTCGCCGCCTTCGGCTGCGATGTGGTGAAAGTGAACGGCCACGACTTCCAGGAGCTGGAGGACGCCTTTGCCAAGTTCCACGCCAACCACGGCACCGGAAAGCCCACCGCCATCCTCATGAAGACAACCAAGGGCAAGGGCGTGTCTTATATGGAAAATCAGGCCGGGTGGCACGGCAAGGCCCCCAACGACCAGGAGTATGAGCAGGCCATGGGCGAGTTGAAGGCCCAGCTGGCAGAAGTGGAGGGGATGTAACATGGCAGACGTGAAGAAAATTGCAACCCGTGAGAGCTACGGCAATGCGCTCAAGGAGCTGGGCGAGACCCACGCCGATCTGGTGGTGCTGGACGCCGACCTGGCTGGGGCCACCAAGACGGGCATCTTCAAAAAGGCTTTCCCCGAGCGTCACTTCGACTGCGGCATCGCCGAGGCCAACATGGTCAACGTGGCCGCGGGTCTGTCCACCATGGGCCTGGTGCCCTTCGCCGCCACCTTCGCCATGTTCGCCGCCGGGCGGGCCTATGAGCAGGTGCGCAACACCATCGGCTACCCCCACCTGAATGTGAAGATCGGCGCCACCCACGGCGGTATCTCCGTGGGTGAGGACGGCGCATCCCACCAGTGCTGTGAGGATTTCGCCCTCATGCGCACCATCCCCGGCATGACCGTCATGTCTCCCGCCGATGACGTGGAGGCCCGCAAGATGGTGAAAGCCGCCTACGAGATGGAGGGCCCCGTGTACATGCGCTTTGGCCGTGCTGCGGTTCCCGTCATTCACGACGAGGACTATGAGTTCCAGATTGGCAAGGGCGAGGTGCTCACCGATGGCACCGACGTGGCCATCATCGCCAACGGCCTTCTGGTGGCCGAGGCTCTCCAGGCCGCTGAGACCCTGGACCAGGCCGGTATCTCCGCACGGGTCATCAACATGGCCACCATCAAGCCTCTGGACGAGGAGCTGGTGCTGAAGGCCGCAAAGGAGTGCGGCAAAATCATCACCTGTGAGGAGCACAACGTGCTGGGCGGCCTGGGCGAGGCCGTGTGCGGCGTGCTGGCCGAGCAGTGCCCCACCCCTGTGCGCCGCATCGGCGTCAACGACGAGTTCGGCCACTCCGGCCCCGCCGGAGCCCTCCTCAAGCAGTTCGGCCTGTGCGCCGACCACATTGTGGAGGTGGCCCGGGACTTCGTGGGTAAGTAAAAAATTGCTGCTACCATTTTCTCCCCTGCCTGCGGGCAGGGGAGATTTTTTGTTTTTCTCTCCTGTGCCAAAATAGTTTTTAGTAAAAATATGCCTGACAAAAAACTGGAATTGGAAACATTTCCAATTGAATTTCAGCGATTTTTCAGAGTTTTAAAGAAAACATACCACTTTGTACAATTTCACATGGATGCGAAATGGAATCTCTTGTGTTTTCGCATAAAGCATGTTACACTTATCCTGCGTATTTGTGCAGAGGGGTGTTTTGCGCCCTTCGGCACACCGGACCGGATTTTTACCGGGAATGAAAAGAAGGAGGAATATCATGTTCCAAAAGAAACGGCTGCTTGCAGGCGCTTTGGCCCTGGTGATGGGCGCAAACCTGGTAACGGTTGGCGCATTCGCCCGTGGCGAGAGTCGCTCGACCAGCACACAGACTTCCTCTCCTGAGGAGACGGTCTACGTCAACAGCTATGGCGGGGACAGCCGCACTGTGGACTTCAACGACCACTGGCGGTTCAACCTGGGCAGCGGCGACGCAGACCCCAACTACAACGACTCCGCTTGGCGGGACGTGGATCTGCCCCACGACTACAGCATCGAGCAGGAGTACAGCAAGAGCGGCGAGGCTGAGAGCGGCTACTTGCTGGGCGGCACCGGCTGGTACCGCAAGACCTTCTCCATCACCCCTGAGTGGAAGAACAAGGTCGTATCTGTCAATTTCGGCGGCGTGTACATGAACGCCACCGTGTACCTCAATGGCCATGAGCTGGGCTTCCACCCCTATGGCTATACCTCTTTTGCCTTCGAGCTGCCCCAGGAGTACCTGAACTATGAGGGCGACAACGTGCTGGCCGTGAAGGTGGAGCACCAGACTCCCTCCAGCCGTTGGTATTCCGGCAGCGGTATCTACCGCTCCGTGCACCTGACCGTCACCGATCCCGTGCACGTGGACCGCAACGGTACTTACATCACCACCCCCAACCTGGCTGAGTCCGAGGGTGCCGACGGCACCGTGAACGTGGTTACCACCGTGGCCAACCAGAGCGGTGAGGCCGCCAATGTGGTGGTGCGTCAGAGCATCTACGAGCTGGGCGGCGAGCAGTCCGTGGCTTCTGTCACCGGGGAGACCGTCACCGTGGACGCTGGCTCCACCCAGGACGTGACCCTCACTGCCAAGGTGGACAGCCCCAAGCTGTGGGACACTGACAACCCCAACCTGTACACCGCCGTCACTGAGGTGCTGGTGGACGAGCAGGTGGTGGACACCTATACCACCGAGTTCGGCTTCCGCTGGACTGAGTTCAACAACGACTCCACTGGTTTTGAGCTCAACGGTGTGCCCACCCGTCTCAAGGGCGTGTGTATGCACCACGACCAGGGCGCTCTGGGCTCCGAGGCCTGGTACCGGGCCATCGAGCGCCAGGTAGAGATCCTGAAGGAGATGGGCTGCAACGCCATCCGCGTTACCCATAACCCCGCCGCTCCTGAGCTGGTGGAGATCGCCAACCGCAAGGGCATCATGCTCATCGACGAGGCCTTCGACACCTGGACTCTGCCCAAGAACGGCAACACCCAGGACTACTCCAAGTGGTTCAACGTGACCATCGCCGAGGGCAACAACATCCTGGGCGGCGAGACTGGCATGACCTGGGCTGAGTTCGACGTGAAGGCCATGGCCAACCAGGACAAGAACGCCCCCTCCGTCATCATGTACTCCCTGGGCAATGAGATCTTCGAGGGCGTATCCTACGCTGGCTACAGCAACTATCCCACCATCGCCCAGAACCTCATTGACTGGATCAAAGAGGTGGACACCACCCGTCCTCCCACGTTTGGCGACAACAAGCTCAAGGAGAACTGGGACATCGCCAACAAGGTCGCCGCTGTGGTGGCCGAGAATGGCGGCATCATCGGCTACAACTACTCCACCGCTGCCCACCTGCAGACTGGTGTGAGCAAGGGCTGGAAGGTGTACCACTCCGAGACGGCCTCTGCCGTCACCAGCCGCGGCGTGTATGACCGCAAGGGCAACCGTGTGGATGTGGGCGGCGACCGCCTGCTGACCTCCTACGACAAGAGCACCGTGGGCTGGGGCGCCGTGGCGGCCGATGCCTGGTGGCGTGTGCTCCAGCTGGACGCCTCCATGGGCGAGTTTGTGTGGACTGGCTTTGACTACATCGGCGAGCCCACCCCCTGGAACGGCACCGGCACTGGCGCTGTGGGCGGCTGGCCTTCTCCCAAGTCCTCTTACTTCGGCATCATCGACACCAACGGCCTGCCCAAGGATAGCTACTATCTGTATCAGAGCCAGTGGAACGAGGACGTGACCACCCTCCATGTGCTGCCCACCTGGGACGAGGACGATGTGTCCAAGGACAGCAACAACAAGGTGGAAGTGGTTGTGTACTCCGACGCTCCCGTGGTGAAGGTCTACCTCAACGGTGAGGAAGTGGGCACTGCCACCTCCACCGTGACCACCACCGACGCTGGTTACACCTACCGCACCTTTACCAAGGGTACTGACGCTTACACCCAGAAGTCTGGCTATGAGAGCCTGTATGCCACCTTCATGGTGCCCTATGCCGCTGGTACTCTGGAAGTCAAGGCCTTTGACGAAAACGGCGACCAGATCACCGAGACCGAGGGCCGCAGCGTGGTCAAGAGCACCTCCGGCGCCTCTCAGCTCACCCTCTCCGCTGACCGTGATTCCATCGTGGCCGACGGCGACGACCTGAGCTACATCACCATCGATGTTAAGGATGCCGACGGCAACCTGGTCAACACCAACGACGTGAACGTCCAGCTCTCCATCGAGGGCGAGGGCACCATCGTGGGCGTGGACAACGGCCGTCAGATCGACCACACCTCTTATCAGAGCCTGTCCCGCAACGCTGCCGCTGGCCAGCTGGTGGCCATCGTGCAGTCCACCGACAAGGCCGGTGAGTTTACCGTCACCGCCAAGGCCAACGGCGTGAAGGCTGGCTCCGTCACCGTCACCACCACTCCTGTGAAGGACGAGGGCGGCAACAACCCCGTCATCAGCTATGACATCTCCCGCTATCACTATGTGAAGGTGGGCAACGCCCCTGTTCTGCCCGACACCGTGGAGGTTACCTACAAGGACGGCTCCACCAAGGAGCTGGGCGTGACTTGGAACGCCTACGATGAGGAGCTCATCCAGGGCGTGAACAACTTCACCGTCAGCGGCGTCATTGACGAGGTGAACATCACCGTCACTGTCAACATCAGCATGCTGGATCAGGTGGCTGCTCTGCTCAACTACTCCACCGCCGTGCGCAAGGATGGCCAGGTGACTCTGCCTGCTTCCCGTCCCGCCGTGCTGGCCAATGGCGACATCCTCAACGCTGAGTTCCCCGTGGAGTGGAACATTCCCGATGACCTCACCGCCACCGTGGGCACCAAGACCGTGCAGGGCACCAGCCAGGTGTTCGGCGAGGAGATCTCTGTCACTGCCTCCATCCGTGTGGCTGAGGGCGACGTGACCATCGGCGGCAACGTGGCTTCCAACGCCGCTGAGCTGACCCAGAGCATCCCCAAGGAACTCCAGAGCGACACCCTGGAGGCCATCCGTGACGGCTCCACCGAGGTGGATCCCAACCTGGACGGCGGCCCCAACGAGAGCACCTGGAGCAACTTCGACTCCGCTCAGGCCGGCAACGAGTCCGCTTCCATCGCCTTCCGCTATGACACCGCCCAGTACCTGGGCCAGGTGGTGCTGTACTTTGCCACCGACAGCTACTCCGCCGCTCTGCCCTCCGATGTGAAGATGGAAGTCAGCGGCAACGGCATTGAGTGGACCCCCCTGGACATCACCAAGGGCGAGGAAACCAAGCCCCACACCAACGTCACCCGCATCGCCTACACCTTCGAGCCCCAGGATGCCGTGAACTTCCGCATCACCGTCACCAACAAGGAAGGCGATCCCGCTTCTGCTGCCACTTCTTACTGCGTCAGCCTCACCGAGGTGGAGCTGAATGTGGCTCAGACCAGCTTCCCCATCAACAGCTCTGACGCCCTCACCGGCATCACCGTCAACGGCAAGGCTTGGAACGACAGCCAGCTGGCTGCCCGCACCTATGACACCCAGGCTCTGCTGGTGGATACCCTGGAAGTGGACAACGGCAACAACGTTGCCTACACCGTCATCCCCGCCCACGACAACGTGGTGAAGATCCTCACCGAGTCTGAGGACCACGCCACCCGTGGCACCTACACCATCAACCTGGCCGTCAGCGGCTCCACCAACAACGATCCCACCGATGGCAGCCGTGACTACGACTACACCAAGACCACTGCGACTGCCGCCTCCGCTCAGGCTCAGTCCGGCAACGAGGGCCCTGTGACCTTCGCTGTGGACAACAACTCCAACACCTTCTGGCACACCAAGTGGAGCGAGTATCTGGAGAACAGCCCGGAGAAGCGCTGGATTCAGCTGGAGCTGGCTGAGGCCACCGTGCTGGACGCCCTGCGTTACCAGCCCCGTAACTCCGTGGCCAACGGTATTGTCACCGAGTACCGGGTGGAAGTGAGCATGACCGGCGAGGACGGCTCCTGGACCACCGTGGCCACCGGCACTTGGGGCCACAACACCGATTGGAAGATCGCCGTGTTCAATGAGCCCGTGGAGGCCAAGTTCGTGCGTCTGTACGGCGTGCAGACCCGCGGCGGCACTGGCGACGTGGCCAACCGCTTCATGTCCTGCGCCGAGCTGCGCGTGCGCATGGCCGAGGAGAAGATCGACCTGTCCGACGCCACCGTCACTCTGGAGAAGGACGTGTTCGCCTACACTGGCTCCGCCATTGAGCCCATGCCCACCGTGGTTCTGGGCGACAAGACCCTGAAGTACGGCGTGGACTACGCTGTGGACTACGCCAACAACGTGGAGCCCGGCACCGCCACCCTCACCGTGCGTGGTATCGTGGACTACTCCGGCACCGTGGAGAAGACCTTCACCATCTCCCAGGACGTGGAGCCCACTCCCGAGCCCACTGAGACTCCCGAGCCTACTCCCGAACCCACTGTGGAGCCCACTCCTGAGCCCACCGTGGAGCCTACTCCCGAGCCCACTCCCGAACCCACTCCTGAGCCCACTCCCGAGCCCAGCGATGTGAACAAGGAGCTGCTGGAGAAGACCATCGCCTATGCCGAGACCCTGTCCACCGAGGGCGTCACCGATACCGCCAAGGCTGCCTTCGAGAAGGCCCTCACCGAGGCCAAGGCTGTGATGGCCGACGCCGACGCCACCCAGGAGGAGGTCAATACCGCTTGGGACAACCTGCTGGAGGGCATCTGGGGTCTGGGCCTGACTCAGGGCGACAAGACCATGCTGAACCTGGTCATCGACCGTGCCGAGGCCATGATGGACGAGGCCGACAAGTATGTGGAGACCAACTGGCAGCAGCTGGTGGACGCTCTGAAGGCTGCCCAGGACGTGGCCGCTGACGGCGACGCCATGCAGGAGGACGTGGACAAGGCCGCTGGTGACCTGCTCGACGCCATTCTGGCCCAGCGCTACAAGGCCGACAAGTCCATCCTGGAAGGCCTCATCGGCAAGGCCGAGGGCATCGACCTCACCGGTTACACCGAGGAGTCCGTGGCTACCTTCCGCACCGCTCTGGCTGCTGCTCAGGCTGTGATGGCTGACGCCACCCTGTCTGAGGACGACCAGAAGACTGTGGACGCCGCTGCCGAGCAGCTGGATGCCGCCATCCGTGGCCTGACCACCGAGAGCGGCGAGACTCCCAACGCCACTGACAAGCCCGAGACTTCCCAGAAGCCCGACGCTACTCAGAAGCCTGAGGGCGAGAAGCCCGCTCCGACCGGCGACACCAACAACGTGATGGTGCCCGTGATCGTGGTGGTTGTCTGCGTGGTGGCTCTGGTGGCTGTGGTTGTGGTTGCCCGTAAGCGCAAGCACTAATTCACACTCCGCTGAGCACAAAACCTCATAGGGAACCGAACACCCCCGGACCGATTGGTCCGGGGGTGTTTTTTGTGTCTGGGGATACTCCGCTGCCTCCGGTGGATTCCAGGCCCAATGCCTCCCTTGTGTAAAGGGAGGTGGCCCGGCGTCAGCCGGGTCGGAGGGATTGACCTTCTCCGATTTCTCAGGCGCACCCTTGCGCCCCTGCCAGGGACGCTCCGCTTATGCCCGATTTCTCCCCGATGAGAAATCGGGGAAAGAATCGCCAAAGGCGGGGCCTTCCCCCGCCTTGTGGAATCCACCCCGCGGTACGGGGAGCCCCTGCGCCCTCCTCTTTTCGGCCCTTGGCCTGGTGGGGTCACATAGATAGCGTGGAAATCCTACAGATAGTACCTACTCCTCTGACAAACAATACGTCTATCACCAGGGCCTTACCCTGGTGAGCCGCTGTTCCCAGCTAACGAAAGTCTGGCTCCCGGCGGCGGGAACGCCGCTTTTCCTTAAGTAGGCCCGGACATGGAAACCGCCCAGCTGTAGGGCCAGCTGCCCAGGGGGGCCTGGTGTGGTGGCAGAACTAGGCGTCACAGCAAGGGTGACGGGCCGAATCTAGGCTTGACGCAGGTCCAGCCTCGTACCCCAGGGAGGTCCTTAGGGGGGAACGCCCTAAGCGGGTTTTGGTTCCTTTTGGCCGGGCAAAAGGAACCCCCAGCGGGAAGCGTCTCCACCAGGCTGGCAAGCCTGAACGAGGCCTGTTAGAAGAACAACTCCTCAGTCTGCCTAGCGGCAGCCAGCTCCCCTTGCACAGGGGAGCCTTTGGGCATGGTATGGCCCCCAGCGGAGCGTCCCCGGCGGGGGCGCTGGTTTGCGCCGGAGAAATCGGAGAAGGACAATCCTTCCGGGCGCCTTTTTCAGGCACAAATAAAAAAGGCTCCGGGGCACCGCTGCCCCGGAGCAAAAAGAAAGAAGAAAAAGGAGAAATGAAATGAAAAGAAGAAATCACTCTTGCTTGCAAGAATAAGGATACCCGCAATTCATTACAAATATTCATGTCCAATTGTTACAAAAGAATAAAATATTTTCCTATCTCCTCATCAGCCGAATGTCGTCCCCGTAGAAGGTCAGCTCCTGGTAGGCACCCGCCAGCCGGGACACCACTTGGGGAGTGTACCGGGCGCCGATCTGCTCCATGGACAGATTGGTGGAGATGATGGTGTGCTTGCCCCCTTGCAGGCGGCTGTTCACCACCTCGTACAGAGTGGACTGGGCCAGGGGAGTGGTGAGCTCGCTGCCCAAATCATCCAAGATGAGCAAGTCACAGTTCAGATACCGCCGGGTGTCGTCCCGGGCCTGCCGCTCCTGGCCCAGATCCCGGGAAAACTTCTTGGCCTCAAAGGTGGAAAACAGGCTGATGGCGGTGTCGTACACCACCGAGTATCCACGCCCCGACACCTCCCGGGCAATGCACCCGGACAAGAAGGTCTTGCCCAGTCCGGTGCCGCCGGAGAGCAGCAGGTTGTGGAGGGGATAGTCGGGGAAGCGGCGGGCGAAGCCCTCGCACACCGTTACCACCCGCTTCATGTTCTCCCGGGGGGAGCGCTTCCCCTCCCAGGGCTGGTCGGAGTACACGTCCAGGCGCAGGCGGTCGAAGTTCTGCTCGTCGGTGAGGTTCAGAAGGGCGGTGAGGGCCTTCATCTGCTCCTGGGCACACAGCTCCTTGAGACAGGTGCACATCTCCGCCCCTGCCCATCCACTGTCCCCGCATTTGGTGCAGGCGGGGGTGGGGTCCAGGGCGTCGGGCTCATAGCCCAGGGTGTGCAACAGCTCCGCCCGCTGGGCCTGGAGCTCCAAGTTGCGCCGCCGGATGTCGGCGATCTCCGGGCCGTCGGCCTGGATGGGCTTGCCGGAGATGGCCAGCCCCGCCAACTCCGCCATGGTGCCGCCAATGGCCCGGTCCAGCTCCCGCAGACGGGGCTGACGGCGGTAGAGCTCCTGTTCCAGGTCCCAGCGGCGGCGCTCCCGAATCTCTTTCCGCCGGGCCAGCCGGGCAGAGGCCCGCTGGACAATGGCTGCATCGTAGGACATTTAGTTCCCACCTTTCTCCTGTTCCTGCAAGAATTGGTCCAGCCAGTCCGCCTGCTGCTGGATGCGGCTGGCGCTGGGCTGGTAGTTCTCCTGGGGCCTGGCCCCCTGGGTCTGGGTCTGGGCCTTGCGGGTCTGCCCGCCCCGCTCCTGCTCCACCTGCTGGGGGGTGGTATAGCCGGACTTTTTCCAGGACTCCAGAATTTTATTCACATAGGGCCAATTCATCTGACCCTTGCGGAAAATGGTGCGCTCATAGGCCAGGTGAATCATCTCATCCGAGAAGCCCCACTGGACCCAGCGGTGGATGTACTCCCGCTCCTTGTCGATGGCGGGCCGCTTCTGGGTGACCCCCACGGCGGACAGCACCCCCCATTCCCGCTGGTCGATGCTCTCCTGGTCTCGCAGGTATTCCTCCGCCCGCTCCACCGTGGTGATGCCCAGCCGCTTCCACCGGAAGGCCTCCCGCTTCACCTCGGTCATCCGAGGCAGGGGAGAGGCGTCCCCCTTTTGGCGGCGGCTGGAGCGGACCACATACCCGGCCAGCATGAAGATGACCTCCACGGGCAGGGCCAGGTAGTCGTAAATGGTGTACAGGCTCTTCAGGTCGGTGTCCGAGAACACCCGGCCCAGCAGCCGCTCCATCTCCCGGGACAGCCCGTAAAAGCTCTGTTCCCGCTCCAGGGCGTCGGCGATATCCCCGCGGGTGTACTCCGGGGGGCGGTCGTCCTGTACCGGGGCGGCCTGAGGGGCAGGGGGGACGCCGGGGCAACTGCCCTGGGCCAATCCCATGGCGGTGAGCCGGGCAAAGGCGGCGCTCATGCGGCCGGGGTCCCACCCCAGCTGGGTGGCGGCCTGGTCCGGGTTGCTCCCCGCCTGGAGCAGGGCCAGATATAGAAGGGCGCAGTCCCCGTCCCCCGCATCCACCAGACGGCGGGCGGCCTGGGCGGTCATGGACAGCACCTCATTGGGCAACAGCAGCACGGACATGGGACTTCACCTCCTTGTTTTTTCTCGTGTACCGTCTATTTTACATGAAATCCCCGAACCTGACAACAGAAAAATCCCGGCAAGTCCAGAGACTGCCGGGATTTCATGGGTCTGGTTACAGAAATTGTGCAAACACCGAGGCGGACACCACGGTGAGCACCCCCGCCACCGCAATGGCCAGGCTGCTCATGGCGCCCTCCACCTCGCCCAGCTCCATGGCCTTGGCGGTGCCAATGGCGTGGGCGGAGTTGCCCAGGGCCAGGCCCTTGGCGATGGGGTGTTTGATGCGGAAGACGGAGAAGATGAAATCGCCAATGACATTGCCCAAAATTCCCGTGACAATGATGACGGCGGTGGTGATGGCCACCACGCCCCCCAGCTCCCGGGACAGCTCCATGCCGATGGCGGTGGTCACCGACTTGGGCAGCAGGGTCACATACAGCTGGTGGTCCAGCCCGAAGAGCACCGACAGGGCCAGAATGCCCAGCCCTCCGGCGATGATGCCCGCCCCCAGGCCGCAGAGAATGGCCAGCCAGTGGGTTTTCAGCAGTTTCAGCTGCCGATACAGGGGCACCGCCAGGGCCACCGTGGCGGGCGTGAGCAGGTAGGACAGGTACTGAGCTCCCTCGTAGTAGTCGTCATAGGGAATATTCAGGGCCTTGTTGAACAGGATGACACAGCAGATGGCAATGAGCAGGGGATTGAGGATGGCCAGGGCGAACTTGCGCCGCAGCAGCAGCCCCACCTCATAGGCGATGAGGCTCACACCCACCCCGAAAAACAGGGAATTACCCAGAAACTCAGTCATGCTTCTCCCTCCATTTCATGACAAACTGGGTCACATGACCCGTGACCACCATCACCAGCACCGTGGTGAGCACCATGATGACCAGCATGGGCACCAGCACGCCGCGCAGCTGCTCCCAGCTCTCGGTGAGCCCCACGGCGGCGGGCACGAACATCACCGGCATAATCTCAATGAGAAAGTCCGAGGCCCGCTCCACCTGGTCCAGGCGGAGAATCCCGGTGCACAGGCAGAGAAGCATCAGCACCAGGCCGTACACGCTGGCCGGAACCGGCAGAGGCAGCAGGGTGTGGAGCCCTTCCCCCACCAGGGACAGCAGCAGAATGATGAGAAATTGACGCAATAGTTTCAAGGAGACCCCTCCAAGCATGGAAATATACGTTCCAAATAGTAGCCTTCCCGGCCCAAGTTGTCAATCTTCAAAGTGTATAAAACCCCAACGCTTCGGTTCCATCTTTCTTGCCAGATTCCCCCGATTCCACCTTGACAGGGGAGGTGGAGGTGTGTATACTTGTATTAAGTCAATAATACAAGGAGGTGGACGGATGGGTTGGAATGTAGAGGGCAGCGGCCCCATCTGGATGCAGCTGCACCGGCAGTTGATGCAGCGGATTTCCTCGGGAGTGTATCCCCGGGGGAGCAAAATCCCCACCGTTCGGGAGCTGGCCGCCGAGGCTGGGGTGAATCCCAACACCATGCAGCGGGCGCTTTCTCAGCTGGAGGCGGACGGACTGGTGGTGACCAACCGGACGGCGGGGCGCACCGTCACCGAGGACGGGGAAGTGCTGGCCAAAATGTGCCGCCAGCTGGCCCGGGAGCAGATTCAGACCTATTTTGACGGCATGAAGCGGCTGGGATTTACCACTCAGCAGGCCAAAGAGTTTGTGCAAACCTGGAAGGAGGAAGAGAGATGAACCAAGATCTGATCGTATGTCAAGGGCTGGGCAAGACCTTTTCCCACACCAAGGCCCTCACCGATGTGAATTTGAACATCGGGCGGGGGAAGCTGGTGGGGTTGCTGGGGCCCAACGGCTCGGGCAAGACCACCCTCATCAAGCTGATGTGCGGGCTGTTGCAGCCCAGCTTTGGGGAGCTGACCATCAACGGCTACACCCCCGGGGTGGAGACCAAGGCCCATGTGAGCTATCTGCCCGACCGGATGTACTTTGCCGACTGGATGAAAACCCGGGATTTGGTGGACTTTTTCACCGACTTTTACCCGGATTTTGACTGGAAGAAGGCCAACGAGATGTGCAAGAGCCTGAAGATTCAGCCCGGCGACCGCATCAAGTCCATGTCCAAGGGCACCAAGGAGAAGTTGCAGCTGTGTCTGGCCATGAGCCGCCAGTCCTACCTGTATCTGTTGGATGAGCCCATCGCCGGGGTGGACCCGGCGGCCCGTGACTTTATTTTGAACACCATTTTGACCAACTATAACCCCGAGGCCACCGTGCTCATCTCCACCCACCTCATTGGAGACGTGGAGCGGGTGCTGGACGAGGTGGTGTTCCTCCACCAGGGCCGAGTGGTGGGCCACGAGGCGGTGGACGACATCCGAGCCCGGGAGGGCAAGAGCGTGGACGACGTGTTCCGGGACATGTTCCGGGCCAATCCTCAGGGAGGTGACTACTATGCTGGCTAAACTGCTGAAATATGACTTCAAAGCCATGTTCAAGATTTTCCTGCCCCTGTGGGGCGTGCTGCTGGTGGTGTCCGGGGTCAATCGGCTCATTTCCGGCTCCCCTCTGGCCGAGGGGGGCGGCATGGGCATCTTCACCTCGCTGTTGGGTGTGATGTATGTGCTGCTCATCATGGCGGTGATGGTGGTGACCACCGTCATCATCATTGCCCGGTTCTACCAGGGCCTGTTGAAGGATGAGGGCTACCTCATGTTCACCATTCCGGTGAAGCCCTGGCAGCTACTGGCCTCCAAGCTCATCAGCGCCATGGTGATCTCCATCATCAGCGGCGTTGTGGCCCTGGCCTCGGTGGCCATCATCGCCTATTTCCCGGAGATGGGCCAGGTGCTGGCGGAACTTTGGAAGATGGGCATGAAAAATGTTCCCAACTTCCTGCCCCTGGTCATCCTGTTGGTGGTCTCCCTCTTTGTGGGTATCATCTGCTCGGTGTCTCAGGTGTATGCCTCCATGGCTCTGGGCCATCTGGCGGGCAGCCACCGGGTGGGCTTTGCCGTGCTGGCCTTCATTGTACTCAGTGTCATCTGGTCCACCGTGGGCTCCGTCATCGGCATGTTTGGCTATCCTGATCTGACCTCCACCATGATCAGCATCAATGAGATTGAGGTGTCGGTGGATGTGGCCGGGATTTCCAATGTCCTGTTGACAGCCACGGTGTGGGGCCTGATCCTGGACGTGGTGCGCTGCGTGGTCCACCTGGGCATCACCAACTACATCCTCAGCCGTCGGCTGAACTTGGAGTAAACCATCCGAGAGAGGAGTTTTCCCCATGCAGTTGATTCTTGACCAGATTCGCAAGTCCTTCGGCACGAAAGAAGTGCTGAAAAATGCCAGTTTTACCTTTGAACAGGGAAAGATTTACGGCCTGTTGGGCCGCAACGGTTCGGGCAAAACCACCCTGTTCAACTGCCTGTCCGCCGAGTTCCCCGCCGACGGGGGCACGGTGTCCCTGGTGGACGAATACGGCCAGACCCGCACCCCCAAGCAGGGGGACATCGGCTATGTACTGTCCACCCCGGTGGTGCCGGAATTTCTCACCGGCACCGAGTTTGTCAAGTTCTTTCAGGAGATTTCCCAGGACAAGAGCGGCCGCACCCCGGACCAGTGGCTGGAGCTGGTGGGGCTGGAACCCGACGACCGAAACCGGCTCATGCGGGGCTACTCCCACGGCATGAAGCACAAGATTCAGATGCTGTGCTTCCTCATCGGCAGACCTCCGGTGATCTTGCTGGATGAGCCCCTCACCAGCTTTGACGTGGTGGCAGCCCTGGAGATGAAAAACCTGCTGCGGGAGATGAAAGGGGACCATATCATCCTCTTTTCCACCCACATTCTCCAGCTGGCTCAGGACCTGTGCGACGAGATCGTGCTGCTCCACCAGGGAGAGCTGGAGGGGGTGGACAACGCCAAAATCCACACGCCCCAGTTTGAGTCCTACATCGTGGACCTGCTCATCCAGGAGGAGGACGGGGAGGAGGTGGCCCCGTGAACCTCACCTGTGCCTCCCAGATCTACCGCATCCGCTCGGCCATAGCGGGCAATCGACTGGTGTACTGGCTGGGCCGGGTGCCCCTCTTGAAGCGGATTTTTACCGACAAGCTGTACGCCGCCACCGAGGGCAAGTTGGTATTGTCCATCCTGGTGTCCCTCTATCGGGGACTCACCGCCCTGCTGGGCAAGGCCATCTACCTGGCCCTCATTTGGCTGGTGCCTATGTCTCTGTCGGATGTGAAGTTCTTGTCTCCCGACGGGTTTGCCATGTCGGTGTGGATTTTCTTCTGGCTCAGCTTTGTGGCGGGAACCATGATACAGCCCATATCCGTGGAGCCCTCCCAGCTGAAGTACACCTGCGTGCGCCAGATGGGCATGGATGCCACCCAGTACCAGACCACCGAGATGGTCACCCACCACCTGGCCATGTTTGCGGGCTTCACCCCCTTCCTCCTGCTGTGGGGCGGCCTTACCGGGGCGGGGGTGCTCCGGGGGCTGCTGCTCTCCCTGGCCCTGGCCGGGGTGCGTATGATGGCCGAGTGGTTCCACCTCATGCTGTACGCCAAATTCCGCTGTCTGCCCAGCGGCAAGGTGGGGTACATCCTGGCCTTGACGGTGGTCTGCCTGGCCCTGGCCTACTTGCCCATGCCCTTCGGGGTCATCCCGGCCCTGGACCAGGTGCTGCTCTATCCCGCCACCGTGACCCTGCTGTTTGCCCTGGGCAGCCTGTGCGCCCGGGCCATCTCCCGCTACCCCTGCCACTATGAGCTGATTTTGGAGACCTGCCGGGCGGACAAGATCCCCGGTCAGGCCGCCGTCAAAACCGCCAACCAGGCCCAGTTTGAGCAGGTGAAGCTCAAAGACAGCGACCTGGACACCCGTGTGGACTTCTCCCATCTCCACGGCTGGCGGTATCTCCAGGCGGTGTTTTTCCGCCGCCACCGCCGGATGCTCCTCAAGCCCTTCTTTGTGGTCCTGGCCATTTTGGGAGGACTCACCGTGGTGGGGTGCATTGGAATCGTGTGGTTTCGGATTCAGGGGCAAGGGCAGGAGATGGGGGAGGTGCTCTCCTATGTGACCAAGGCTTTGCCCATCTGTGTGTTCCTGCTGTACCTTATGGACAACACCGTGGGGGAGCGCATCTGCAAGGCCATGTTCTATAACTGCGACCTGGCGCTGCTGCGCTACGGCTGGTACCGGGAGCGGGACGCCATTTTGAAGAACTTCTTCCTGCGCTGGCGAATGCTGTGCGGGGTGAACCTGCTGCTCAGCGGTGCCGTGTGTGGGATGTTTGTCCTCCTCACCTTCCTGGGCGGGGGGCGGCCCCCGGTGGGAGAGTTCATCCTGTTTTTGCTGGCCATTTTGTCCCTGGGGGTGTTCTTTGCCACCCACTCCCTGGGCTTGTACTACCTCTTCCAGCCCTATACCTCGGATTTGGACACGAAAAACCCCATGTTCAAATTGTTGAACATCGCCATGTATGCGGTGTGCTGGGCGGCCTCACAGATCAAGAGCACCCCCACCTGGTTTGCCCTGCTGGTGTTCGGGGTCACCGTGGTGTACTCGGTGGGGATGCTGGCCCTGGTGCTGCGCCGGGCGCCCAAGACCTTTAGAGTGAAATAACAGCCTGCCGGAGAGATGCTGCGTGCGTCTCTCCGGCGGTTTTTATATCCCTTGGGCAAAGGAAGGGGGGTGTCCGTCTAACCACCCAAGGTTCCGGCTTGCCAGGCTGGCGGGGACGCTACCCGCTGGGGGTTTCTTTTGGGCGGGCAAAAGAAACCAAAACCCGCTTAGGGCGTTCCCCCCTAAGGACCTCCCTGGGGTACGAGGCTGGGCCTGCGTCAAGTCTAAATTCGGCCCGTCACCCTTGCTGTGGCGCCTAGTTCTGCCACCACACCAGGCCACCCTGGGCAGCTGGCCCTATGGCTGGACGGTTTCCATGTCCGGGCCTACCCTGGCCAAGCGGCGTTCCCGCCGCCGGAAGCCTAGCTTTCGATAGCTGGAAGCAGCGGCAGACCAGGGTAAGGCCCTGGCGATAGAAGGACAACCACACAGAGAAGCAGATACTTTCGGTAGAATCTCCACGCTGTCTATGTGACCCCACCAGCCCCAGGGCCGCAAAGAGGAGGACGCAGGGGCACCCAGTACCGCGGGGTGGATTCCACAAGGCGGGGGAAGGCCCCGCCTTTGGTGGGTCTTTGGTGACTTTCTGCCCAGTCAGAAAGTTACCCCAGCGGAGCGTCCCCGGCGGGGGCGCTGGTTTCTGCCTGAGAAATCGGAGGAGAGCAAGCCCTCTCCATCAGCCCTACGGGCCTTGCCTTTTCCCCCATTTTTGGATAAGATAGAAAAAACAAACCACCAAGAGGAAGATCGCCATGAGCCTGTTTCGCTGTCCCATCTGTGGGGCCCCCCTTACCCGGGAGGGCCGCACCTACACCTGCCCCAACCGCCACTGTTACGACGTGGCCCGGGAGGGGTATGTCCACCTGCTCCCCGCCAACCAGAAGCACTCGGCCAACCCCGGGGACGACAAAGCCATGATCGCCGCCCGCACTGCCTTCCTGGACGGGGACTACTACGCCCCTCTGCGGGAGACGCTTTGCCAAGTTGTGTCCGCCCACGGGGGACAGAGTCCCAAAATCCTGGACGTGGGGTGCGGCGAGGGGTACTACACCCAGGGCATGGCCCAGCTGCCGGGGGCAGAAATTGCCGGGGTGGACCTGTCCAAGGCGGGGCTGAAAAAGGCGGCCCGGCGGGTGAACGAGGGGGAGTTTGCCGTGGCCTCGGTGTACCACCTCCCCGTGGCGGACGAGGCGGTGGACGTGGTGGTGGACTGCTTCGCCCCTCTGGCCCTGGAGGAGTACCGCCGGGTACTGCGGAAAGGCGGGCTGTTTGTCTACGTGGTGCCCGCCCCCCAGCACCTCATGGAGATGAAGGCGGTGCTCTATGACACCCCCTACCCCAACCCCGAGGAGCGGGTGGAGTATGAAGGGTTCTCCTATGTGGACATCCTACCCGTGACCACCACCTTCACCCTGCCGGATCAGGCGTCCATTCAGGCCCTGTTTGGCATGACCCCCTACGCCTGGAAGACCCCCCGGGCGGGGGTAGAGCGGCTGGAGCAGCTGGAGCAGCTCACCGTCACGGCGGACTTCCGGGTGCATGTGTTTCGCCGGGAGGGTTGCAAGAAACCCAGTTCTGTGCTATGATTTCTTTATCATACTGAAATCCCAAGGAGGAATTTCCCATGTCTCAGATGAATGCCATTCCCGAGCGCGACCAGGTTTCCGTGGAGGAGACCTGGAACCTCACCGACCTGTACGCCGACGACGCCGCCTGGCAGGCCGAGTTTGAGGTGGCTCAGACCTATGTGGACAAGCTGTCCGCCTATGCTGGACGGCTGGGCGAGAGCGGCGCCACCCTGCTGGAGTACCTGGAGCTGTGCCAGGAGGCCGACACTCTGCTCAACAACCTGGCCAACTACGCCTACCGCAAGGGGGACCAGGACACCCGCGTGGCTCAGTACCAGGCCATGGAGGGCAAGATCAGCTCTCTGGCCGTGGAGATCAGCGGGGCCACCGCCTTTGAGACCCCCGAGCTGCTGGCCATTGACCCGGCCAAGCTGGAGGGCTTTTTCCAGGAGGAGGCGGGTTTGGAGCTGTACCGCCGCTACCTGACCATCATCCAGGAGAAGCGGGCCCACGTGCTCTCCGACGCCGAGGAGAAGCTGCTGGCCGCCGCCAGCGATCTGGCCCAGGCCCCCAATGACGTGTACGCCAAGCTCACCTACGCCGACCTCACCTTCCCCTCTACCACCGACGGTGAGGGCAACGAGGTGCCCCTGTCCAACGGCGCCTTTGTGCCCACTCAGATGAGCGAGGACCGGATGCTGCGGAAAAACGCCTTTGAGGCCTTCTACGGGGTGTATGGCAGCGTGCGCAACACCGCCGCCGCCACCCTCAACGCCGAGGCCAAGCAGCGCCAGTTCTACGCCAACGCCCGCAAGTACCCCTCCGCGCTGGCCGCCGCCGTGGACTCCACTCGGGTGCCCGAGAGCGTGTACCACAACCTGATCCAGACGGTGAACGCCAACCTGGACAAAATGCACCGCTATATCCGCCTGCGCAAGAAGCTGCTGGGGGTGGACGAGCTGCACATGTACGACATCTACGCCCCCATGGTGTCCGGCGGGGAGAAGGTCATCCCCTATGCTGAGGCCAAGGACACTGTGTTTGACGCCCTGGCCCCCATGGGGGAGAAGTACCGGGCCATCATCCGGGAGGGCTTCGACAACCGCTGGATTGACGTGCGGGAGAACGTGGGCAAGCGCTCCGGGGCCTACTCCGCCGGGGCTCTGTGCCACCCCTATGTGCTGCTCAACCACAAGGACAACCTGGAGAGTATGTTCACCCTGGCCCACGAGATGGGCCACGCCGCCCACTCCTACCTGTCCAACCGCACCCAGGCGCCGGTGTACCGGGACTATGTGATTTTCGTGGCGGAGGTGGCCTCCACCTGCAACGAGGCCCTGCTCATGGAGTACCTGCTGCAGCGCACCACCGACAAGCGCGAGCGGGCCGCCCTCATCAACCACTTCCTGGAGCAGTTCAAGGGCACCCTGTACCGCCAGACCATGTTTGCTGAGTTCGAGCTGCGCATGGGCGAGCTGTGTGCCAAGGGCGAGCCCCTCACCGCCGACCTGCTCTCTGCCGAGTACAAGGCCCTCAACGAGAAGTACTACGGCCCCGACATGGTGTCCGACGACGAGATCGCCCTGGAGTGGGCCCGCATCCCCCACTTCTACTACAACTACTACGTCTATCAGTACGCCACCGGCTACTCCGCCGCCATCGCCCTGTCCCGCCGCATCCTCAAGGGCGGGGAGAGCGCCGTGGAGGACTACCTGGGCTTCCTGTCCGGCGGCTGCTCCAAGGACCCCATCGACCTTTTGAAGGGCGCTGGCGTGGACATGTCCTCTCCCGCCCCCATCCAGGACGCTCTGGACCTGTTCGGCACCCTGCTGGACGAGATGGAGAAGCTCATGGAGGAGTAATGCCCCCCAATTTTCTCAAACATACCAAGATGGAAGCAGCCCTTTGGGTTGCTTCCATCTTTTTTTCGACCCAAAGCCTTCCTCCCGGAGGGAGCGAAAAGATACCGCCGCACCTCTTGTTGTGCTGTGGTAGGGGCCGTGGCTTGCCCGGCCCGAAGACCTGGGCAATACCAGGGCAGCAACAGAAACGATACTTCTTACCTATTCGCTCTTATCTTATTCCGTTTCTGTGCCCCTCCCCTACGCCCAGCAGGCCAAGAAATGCGGCAAGGTTCAGGGCCTGCATTCTTCATTTTTCATTCATCATTATTCATTAATGATCACCGCCCGGCGGCCCATGGCATCGAAGATGTCCCAGAAGATGGACTCCTCCACCCACTGCCACCCTTCCAGGGGGTCGGCGGTGAGGTAGCCGTCCTCCCCGTGTTCCACCACCACCACACAGTGGAGGTTGGCATAGGGGTTGTAAAGGGTGTTTTCGTTGAGATACCAGTAGCGGAGGCTGGCCACCGGGGCGGTGTAGTCCAGGGTCACCCATGCCACCAGAGGCACGTCGTTGGTTAGGTATTTATTGAGCTGCCGCTGGGACAGCCCCGACACCGCTTCGGCGGTCCAATCGCTGCCCTGGTCCTGGAGGTAGGCGTTGGCCGCCTCCACAATGGGCTCTTCAAAGCAGTACCAGCCGCCCAGCTCCGAGGTGGCGTCCCCCACGTACACCTCTTCCGGGTTGCCCCCCACCTTCCACCCCTCTGGGGTCTCGGTGAAGTCCTGGCGGGGGAGATACCCCTCATACAGCTCCAGCTTTTCCACCGGATACCCCGCCCAGCCCAGCAGCATGGCCAGGCTGGTGACCTCGCAGCCGTTGGGCAGCTGGGGATTTTGCCGTTGCAGCGTTACCCCCCTCTGGGGCTTTGCCGGGGTGGTGGGAGCGGGCTGTGCTGTGGGAGCGGGCCGTGCTGTGGGAGCGGGCCGTGCTGTGGGAGCGGGCCGTGCTGTGGGAGCGGGCCGTGCTGTGGGTGTGGGCTGTGCTGTGGGAGCAGGCCGTGCTGTGGGAGCGGGCTGTGCTGTGGGTGTGGGCTGTGCTGTGGGAACAGGCGGCGTTGTGGGTATGGGCGAGGGTATGGAGGCAGACGGAGTGCAAAGGGGCGTAGCAGCTGCGGGCGAGAAGGCGTGGGGGGTGATGGCCACCAGGAGCAATCCGCCAGCCAGACAAAGGCCAATGGCCCCGACTGTGTACCAGTGGAGCTTATGACGTGCTGTTCGGAACATAGAAAAGCCCCCTTTCACCAATTTCTATCTCTACAGACAGTATGAGGCAAAAGGGGGCAAGAAATCTCCCATGAAGTTGTATCGAAGTTGTATCAATATCCATACCCGGACCTGCCATTGATGGCGATTCCGCTATATTCCTCCAGTACCACATCATAATATAGCCCCACGGAGTACCAGCTGCTCACATCGGAGTCGGAAGTGGTGAGCACCACCACCACCTGCCGCTGGGTGGTGACCAGCTGCACCCAGCAGTCGGCCACCTCCAGCGCAGCAGAAATCTGCTCCAACTGGGTTTGGAGCGGGGTGCTTTCATCTAGGTTCAAGGTATCACGTACCCGCCCCAGTTGGGAGAGTAAATTGCCGAGCATCGTGGCGGCATTGGCCTCATACCAGATGCCTCCGGACTCCATGTAGGGAGTCTGGTTCAGCTGCTCCCATACCTCCAACAACAGTTCCTCTACCGTGTGAGAAGCGTGGGGGGAGAAGAGCTGGCACACATCCTGCTGCACCTGTGCCAATGCTGCCTCTTTCTGGGTCCGGGTGGGGGGCTCTCCGGTGGAGCGGGCCACCCAGGTCATGCCGAAATCCTGGTAATCCTGGCCGTAGGCCACATCCAATAGGGCGGGCAGGCCGCTCTGGGTAGTTACGGGGCAGCCTACCCAATACCCAGTGTTGTTGCGGATTTTGCCCTGATTCACGCTGTCTTGCATACCTGTGAACCCTAAAATGGAGGGGATTCGATCCAGATTGTAGGTGAGCCATCCCATCTGCTGGTTGATCATTTCTTGGGAGAGGTTGCTCTCGAACGTCTCATCCTCGTAGCGATTCCAGGGGTAAAAGACCACTTCTTCTTTGCTCTGGCCCACCACCGAGGGGATGGTGGGGGTGTCCACCTCCACCGTTTTGCCTGCCTGGGGGACCACCACCAGCCGGGCGGCCATCCCCACGGCCATGCCTCCGGCCAGCAAAATGAGGACGGTCAAAAGGACAAATAGCCAGGGGCGGCGATTAGGCATTTTCATGGCCGTCCACCTCCTGACACAGCGGGAAGGTGAGGGTCACCTGGGTGCCCTCTCCCTCCTGGCTCCAGAATTCCATGGTGCCCTGGTGGGCCACCACAATGGCCTGACACAGGGCCAGACCCAGGCCAGCGCCCCCCGCCTTGCGGCTGCGGCTCTTGTCCACCATGTAGAAGGGCTGGCAGATCTTCTCCAGCTCTTTGGGGGGGATGCCCTGGCCCCAGTCCCGAATCTTCAAAACGGCCTTCTCCCCCTCCGCCTGGGCGGTGAAGGACAGCCGGCCCCCGGTGGGGCTGGCCTTTCGGGCGTTGTCCAGCAGGTTGTACAGCAGAGATTTGAACAGCTCCCGGTCCATGGCGATGGACAGGGGAGGGCAGGAACAGGAGAGGGTCAGCTGGGTCTGGGCCAGCAGGGGCTCCAGACTCACCGCCACCTCACCCACCACCTGGTCCAGGGGGGTGGGCTCGAAGGTGAGGTTGACGCTGCCCACGGTGAGAAGCTCCAGCAGCTTGGCCGACAGGGAGCGCAGCCGCTTGGCCTCCTCCAGAATGATGCCGGAATATTCCACCCGCTGGGGGTCGGACACCGTCTTGGGCAGGTACAGCAGGTCGGCGTAGCCCATGATGGAGGTCAGGGGGGTCTTCATCTCGTGGGCCAGGTTGCCCACGAACACCCGCCGCTCCTCGGCCACCTGCTCCAGCTGTTCCACTCGCTCCTGTACCGCCTGGGCCAGGGCGTTCATGTCCTGGGCCAGGTCGGACAGCTCGTCCTGGCTGCGAATGTCCAGCCGCTGGTCGTAGTTGCCCCCGGCAATGGAGCGGGCGTTTTCCCGCAGGGCGCCCAGGGGGCGCAGCAGCCGCCGCACCAACAGCAGCAGCAGCACGGCGGCCAACAGGCTGATGCCCAGGCTTAAACCTACCGACCGCAGGGCCTGGAGGTTCAGGTCCCGCTGGAGGTCGCCCACCGAGTAAGCGGCCACCAAACGGTACTCCCCCGACTCCAGGGTCAGGGGCATGGAGCACACCAGATACCACTCCCCAGCGGTGTCGCCCGCCTGGAGCTGGCACTGGGTAAGGCTGTCATCTTCGGCGGTGGGTGGGACCACCCCGGCGGGGAGCTGGTTCCACACCGCCTTTTCCTCCTGGTCCAGCAGCATCAGTCCTGCCAGATAGTCGTCGGTGGCCTGTTGCTCCAGGGTCTGGATGGCGGTCTCCCGGGTCTGGTCCTCCTGGAGCAGCACCACACCCAGCCGCAGCCGCTGGTTGAGGATGCCCGCCTTCAGAATGCCCGCCATGTACTGCTGTTGGGTGATGGCCCGCTGCTGTTCCCGCTGCCACAGGGCGTCCCGGGTGGAGCGCAGCAGCAGCACCGAAGACAGGGCAGTGATGGACACCATGAGGGCCAGGGTGGAGAGAAAGATCTTCTGCCACAGCTTCATGGCAGCTTCTCCAGGCGATACCCGATGCGGGGCAGGGTCACCAGGCGCTGGGACAGGTCCAGCTTCTGGCGCAGCCGCTGGACGTGGATGTCCACGGTGCGGCTCTCTCCCTGGTACTCATAGCCCCACACCATGGAGAGAAGCCGTTCCCGACTTAGGGCCAGGTCCTGGTGCTGGAGGAAGACCCGCAGCAGCTCAAACTCCTTGGGGGCCAGGGGCACCAGCTCCCCGTCCAGGGTGACGGTGTGGCTGTCCAGGTTCTGGACAATGGGGCCGTAGGTGAGCACCCGGACGCCGCCGCCCCGGCGGCGCAGCACCACCTCCACCCGGGCCAATAGCTCCAGGGTCTCAAAGGGCTTGGTGATATAGTCCTCGGCGCCCAGCCGCAGGCCCCGCACCTTGTCCCCCACCTGCTGCACGGCGGTGAGGAAGATCACCGGGACCCCCACACCCCGCAGGTGCTCCATGACCTGGAAGCCGTCCATACCGGGGAGCATCACGTCCAGCAGCACCAGGTCGAACACCCCCGGCTGTACCAGCTCCACCGCCTTGGACCCGTCCATGCAGCTCTGACAGGTGTAGCCCGCCATCTCCAGGGTGGCGGCAATCATGCGGGCAATATTTTCTTCGTCCTCCACAATGAGTATGTGTGCCATGGTGTTTCTCCTCTCCCCATCATGCTTATGGTACCTTCATCTTATCACAGGGCTTTGGACAAGTCAGCAAGAAGTTGTTTCCGAGTTGTAAAGGCGGAACGTTTCACCTGGGCAATTCCCCTGGCGAGGGGAGACGCGCTGAAGCTGGGGTGACTTTCTGGGTGGGCAGAAAGTCACCAAAGACCCACCAAAGGCGGGGCCTTCCCCCGCCCCGGAGACCTCCACCAATCCCGAGGCCACCCAGAAGCCTGAGACTGACGTGCCCCAGACCGGGGACGCCGCCCAGCTGAGCCTGGTGCTGGGTGTTCTGGTTCTGTCCGCCGCCGGGCTGGCGGCTGTGGTGAACCTGCGTAAGCGGCGCAGCTAAGCCCCTGATAAAACAAGAAAGTACGGTCAGAGAAATCTGGCCGTACTTTTTTCTTTATAGG
>NZ_SJOS01000027.1:0-33310 GCF_012027765.1 Pseudoflavonifractor sp. SW1122
TTTAGCCCAAAATCTGGGCCAGTTCTTCAAAGCTGTGGGCGATGTGGGTGGCTCCGGCCTGGGTCAGTTCCTCCTGGCTGCCATAGCCGAAGGTGACGCCGATGGAGTCCAGGCCGTTCTCCTGGGCCCCGTGGATGTCGTGGAGGCGGTCGCCCACCATGACGCACCGGGCCTTGTCCGGGCACTTTTCCCCCAACCGGGTGAATACCTCCCCAATCACTTCGCCCTTTTTGGTGCGGGTGCCGTCCAGGCAGCTGCCCACAATCTGGTCAAAGTAGCCATCAATGTGGAAGTGCTCCAGGATTTGACGGGCGAATACCTCCGGCTTGGAGGTGGCCAGACACACGGTCTTTCCCACCGCTTTCAGCTGGGCTAGCAGGGGCTGAGTGCCGGAAAACACTTTGTTTTCAAAAATACCCTTCTGGGAGAAGTATTCCCGGTATTTCTCCACCGCTTTCTGGGCCGTGGGAAGGTCAAAGTGGTAGAACTCCATAAAGGAGTCGATGAGGGGCGGGCCGATGAAGGGGGTGAGGCGGTCCGGGTCCTCGTGGATGCCGAAGGAGGCCAGAGCATAGGCCACCGAGTTGGTGATTCCCTCTTTGGGGTCGGTGAGGGTGCCGTCTAAGTCAAAGAAAATGTGGGTGTACATAAGTAGCTTCCTCGTTTGTATGGGATGGAACTATTATACCGGAAGTGGCGGGCAGGGACAAGACCAAGATGGAGTGGTTGAGTTCACCCGGCCCCTGTGCTATCATGGGGAGCAATGACACGCAAGGAGGGGCGCCCATGCAGGACCAAAACCCATGGTTTACCGTGGACCAAGTGGACCCGGATACCTATATCATCAGCGAATACCGCCACTGGGAGGAGACCCACTGCTATTTGCTCAACGGCAGAGACCGCACCCTGCTCATTGACACAGGCCTGGGCATCTGTGATATCTCCCCGGTGGTGGCTGCGCTGGCCCGGGGCCCGGTGACGGCGGTGGCCACCCATATCCACTGGGACCACATCGGCGGGCACCGCTACTACCCGGACTTTTACGCCCACGAGGCCGAGCTGTCCTGGCTCCAGGGGGGCTTTCCCCAGCCCATTGAGTTGATACGGGGCTATGTGACGGACCGCTGTCAGCTGCCTGAGGGCTATGACGTGAACACCTACGAATTTTTCCAGGGCACCCCCACCCGGGTGCTCCGGGGCGGGGAGACCCTTGAGCTGGGGGACCGGGCGGTTCAAGTGCTCCACACCCCCGGCCATGCCCCGGGCCATATGTGCTTTTGGGAGGCGGAGCGAGGCTACCTGTTCACCGGGGACCTCATTTACCGGGGGTTGCTCACCGCCTGGTTCCCCTCCACCGACCCCCAGGCCTATCTCAAATCCCTGGAGCAGGTGGCCCAGCTGCCTGTGCAGCGACTCTTTCCCGGCCACCATGACCTGGACCTGCCCCCAGAGCTGTGCTTGGAGATGCGGGACAAGCTGCGCCAGCTGGACCGGGCGGGGGAGCTGCGCCACGGAAGCGGAACCCATACCTATGGGGACTGGGCCATCCAGCTGTGATGGAGAGAGGAGAGACAAAACATGAAGATTCGAGATGTTCAGCCGGGAGACGGCCGGGAAATGGCAGAGCTGTTTTACAACACCGTCCACAGGGTAAACGCCAGAGACTACACCCCCCAGCAGTTGGCGGTGTGGGCCACCGGGAAGATGGACCTGGAGCAGTGGGAGCAGTCTTTTCAGGGCCACTGTGCCCTGGTGGCGGAGGACGAGACGGGCATCCTCGGCTTTGGGAACATCCACCCAGACGGCTATCTGGACCGGCTGTATGTGCGCTGGGATTGCCAGGGCCAGGGGATAGCCCGGGCCCTGTGTGACCGATTGGAGGGGGCGGTGTCAGGGCCTGTGACCACCCACGCCTCCATCACCGCCCGCCCCTTTTTTGAGGCCCGGGGCTACCGGGTGGTGCGTCAGCAGCAGGTGGAGCGGCAGGGGGTAGCCCTGACCAACTTCGTCATGGAGAAGCCGGTGACAGAGATTGGATAATTTAGCACAGTGCTGTGCTTGACTGACGGGGGAAAAACGTGTAGAGTGTTCGAGTATCATCCCAACTCTGGGAACGAGACAAGAGAAAAGAGGAGTTTGCAACCATGAAACAACGCGAGAGTTTTTCCTCCCGGCTGGGCTTTTTGCTCATATCCGCCGGGTGCGCCATCGGGCTGGGCAACGTATGGCGGTTCCCCTACATCACCGGCCAGTACGGCGGGGCCGCCTTTGTGGTGGTGTACCTGCTGTTTTTGGTGGTGGTGGGCAGCATGCTGGTGGTCTCCCGGGGCCTGCAAAACGGCGTGGAGAAGATCAATATAAGGCCATGATGCTCTGCCTGCTGGCGGTGATGGTACTGCTGGCCGTGCGTTCCCTCACCCTGGAGGGCGGTATGGAGGGCCTGGCCTTCTACCTCATGCCCAACTTCCACAACCTGATGTACGATGCCCAGGGCAACTTCATCCTCTGGGAGGCCATCTACGCCGCCATGGGTCAGGCCTTCTTCACCCTGTCTCTGGGCATCGGCGCTCTGGCCATCTTCGGCAGCTACATTGGCAAGGAGCACACCCTCCCCGGCGAGGCCCTGCGTGCTGGGCTTTAACCTGTGGAGCGGCTTCCAGCCTCTGGGGGCTGGCACCTCCATCATGGATTTGGAGGACTTCCTGGTCAGCGACAACATTCTGCCTTTGGGCTCCCTGGTGTATTTGCTGTTCTGCGTCACTCGCAAGGGCTGGGGCTGGGACAACTTCCTGGCCGAGGCCAACACTGGCTCGGGCCTGCGCTTCCCCCGCAACGTGCGCTTCTATGTGACCTATCTGCTGCCCATTATCATGTTCATCATCTTTGTCATGGGCTATTGGAACCGCTTCTTTGCCTAACCAAAAGGGCCGGGATCTCCCGGCCCTTTTTCTGCGCAAAAATGTTGGCTCGCTAGTGTGCGAAAGTGCTTGAAATTTTTACGGCCCTGGGGTAAAATGAAAGCTACGAGTACACGCCCGAGGCAAGGGAAAAAGGAGCGATACCCATGAGTAAAATTCAGATGAAGACCCCCCTGGTGGAGATGGACGGGGACGAGATGACCCGCATTCTCTGGCAGCAGATCAAAGAGGAGCTGCTGGAGCCGTATATTGACCTGAAAACCGAGTATTACGACCTGGGCCTGCGCCACCGGGAGGAGACCGGGGACCAGGTGACGGTGGACGCCGCCGAGGCCACCAAGAAGTATGGCGTGGCGGTGAAGTGCGCCACCATCACCCCCAACGCCCAGCGGGTGGAGGAGTACAACCTCTCCCAGATGTGGAAGTCCCCCAACGGCACCATCCGTGCCATTCTGGACGGCACTGTGTTCCGTGCCCCCATCATGGTGGAGGGCATCAACCCGGTGGTGAAGAACTGGGCCAAGCCCATCACCATCGCCCGTCACGCCTTTGGTGACGTGTATAAGGCCACCGAAATGCGCCTGACTGGCCCCGGTAAGGCGGAGCTGGTGTTCACTGCCGCCGACGGCACCGAGCAGCGCCAGACCATCCAGGACTTCAAGGGGCGGGGCGTGGTGCAGGGCCAGTTTAACCTGGACCAGTCCATCACGTCCTTTGCCCACTCCTGCTTCCAGTACGCCCTGGACGTCAAGCAGGACCTGTGGTTCTCCACCAAGGACACCATCTCCAAGCAGTATGACCACACCTTCAAGGATATCTTCCACGACATCTTTGAGGCGGAGTATAAGGAGAAGTTTGAGCAGGCGGGCATCACCTACTTCTACACCCTCATTGACGACGCTGTGGCCCGTGTCATCCGCTCCAAGGGCGGCTTCATCTGGGCCTGCAAGAACTACGACGGCGATGTCATGAGCGACATGGTGTCCACCGCCTTCGGCTCTCTGGCCATGATGACCTCTGTGCTGGTGTCCCCCGAGGGCTACTATGAGTACGAGGCCGCCCACGGCACCGTCACCCAGCACTACTACCGCCACCTGCGGGGTGAGCAGGTGTCCACCAACCCCATGGCCACCATTTTCGCCTGGACGGGCGCTCTGGCCAAGCGGGGCGAGTTGGACAACCTGCCCGAGCTCACCGACTTTGCCCACCGCCTGGAGAAGGCCGCCATTGACACCATCGAGTCCGGTGTCATGACCGGTGACCTGGTGGGCCTGTGGGAGGGGAAGGCCCCCGCCCAGAAGGTGACTGGCCTGGAGTTCATGCGGGCCATCGCCGCAAAGCTCTGATTTTAGAGAAACACACAGCCCCCGGCCATTATTGGCCGGGGGCTGTTAAAAAATTTTTATTTTTCAATCTGGAAGTTAATACTTTTATTGCAAATGGAATTAAGATACGGTACAACATGCAATCTATGACAGACTTCCGTGGTATGATTGAAATCAGGAGATGTTGTAATTATGGAAGTTGAATTTATAATTAAATTGTTGGAGCTGCTGACTTCAGTGATATCTGTCATTAGTGCGATTGTAGCTGTAATTTACTCAATGAAAAGCAAAGAAAAGGTTAGACAGTCAGAACAGATGAAAAGAGAGATGGAGTCCATATATAACCAATACCTTCAGAATATGAGCAATGCTGCACAATCTATAACACAAATACAGAAACACAGGATTGAAGAAGCCAATTATCAACAATTGTACTTATTGATTAAGAAATCCATTGCGAATCTACCAAAAGATTGCTTTGCCATTGAGGATATTGAAAAACACCTGGAAGAAACTTCTTGTGTCAGAGTTCATAGATCAGATATTATTAAGATTATGCACGCCTTGGTGGAATATGGACTAATCAAAGAACTGTCGCCCAACATATATCACAGATTTACATTATAACAGTATCGTGACAGTTGGAGGATTTTCAATAGTTTACATGAAATTACAAATTACTATTGTGATTGTGAATTGGAGGGAAGGATTATGTCGGGATGTTTATTTTTTCACAAATGGGGAAAATGGAAAGAAGAAAGCAGTTGTAAAATGAGCCGAACGTGTTTAAAGTGCAATAAAAGAGAGGAGAGAGAAAATCATAATTTTGTGTTTGACCATTACGATAAGAACTGTGAAGAGGTCTTAGTTTGCACAAAATGTCAGGCAGAGCTATATGGGAATGAAAAACATGATTTCGTGCTAGACCATTACGATGGCAACTGTGTTGAAGTTTTTATTTGCCAGAGATGTCATGCAGTGAAGCATGGAAATGAGAAACATAAGTGGGGGGAATATCAGTATTATGAGAAGGAATGTTGTACTCAAATATCAGTTTGTGAGAGATGCGGTTTGACTCGGTATAAAGAAAATGTACATAATGAGATTAGTTACCAACGCGATGATCAATGTGAGACTATTACAGAATGTGTACGATGTCACCAAAAACACGTAGCTAGTAAAGAGCATGTGTGGAGTACTAGTGTACATACGTATATTGGTTGTCTGGAATTTGCTAAGAGACAAATTGAGTTCCGGATACAAGAACTACAAGAGAAAATTCAATGTCTGCAGGCGCAGCCAGAGTATAGTGCTGTGGAGATATCAAAGATTAAGGAGAAAAGAAGCAGGCTTAGTCTAGAGCTTTCGACTGTTATTTCCAAGCTGAAGGAAATCAAAGATGATGAAGAAAAGAACACTCCAGCAAAGGTTTGTGAACAGTGTCGATTTATAACAAAAACTGGTAAACGAGTTAAGAGGATTGATGTAAAGGGCCTGAATCAATCTGAGAGGATTGAAGTGTGAGTGTTGTGTTGTTACATGACTGCTGATGATAAATCGTGTACAACTTTAGATACTTATGATAAAGGGACTGTTGCAAAGTCTGAACTTTGCAACAGTCCCTCTTAAAGTTTATTGGAACGTGGGGTTGAGTACCAGCTTCCCGTCCACACACGCCACATCCAGGGCCACAATGGCCTGGTCGTAGTGGTCGATGAGCAGGGAGGCGATGGCGTCCTCCAAATCCTTCTGAATCTGGCGGCGCAGGTTGCGGGCGCCGTAGACGGGGGAGAAGGAGGTGTCCACCAGGTAGTCCAGCACACTCTGGTCATAGGTGAAGGTGATGCCCTTGTTGCGCAGCACCTGGCTGAGCTCGCCCAGCATGATCTTGGCGATCTCCTGGAAGTTCTCCTGAGAGAGCTGGTTGAAGCAGATAATCTCGTCCACCCGGTTGATGAACTCAGGGCGCAGGAAGGACTCCAGGCCCTTCATGGCCTTGTCCTTGGCCAACTGGGTGGGGGAGCGGTCAAAGCCCAGAGAGCCGCCCTTGACGTTGCTTCCGGCGTTGGAGGTCATGACGATGACGGTGTTCTCGAAGTTGACCACCTTGCCGTGGGCGTCCGAGATGTGGCCGTCGTCCAGAATTTGCAGCAGCACGTTGAGCACGTCGGGGTGGGCCTTCTCGATCTCGTCAAAGAGGATGACCGAGTAGGGCTTGCGGCGGATCTTCTCGGTGAGCTGTCCGGCGTCGTCATAGCCCACATAGCCCGGGGGAGAGCCGATGATGCGGCTGACGGCGTGCTTTTCCATAAACTCGGACATGTCCAGACGGATGAGAGACTCGGGGGAGTCGAACAGGTCGGCGGCCAGCTGTTTCACCAGCTCGGTCTTGCCCACACCCGTGGAGCCCACGAAGATGAAGGACACGGGCTTGCGCTTGGCGGAGATGCCCACACGGCCACGGCGGATGGCCCGGGCCACGGCGGACACCGCCTCGTCCTGGCCCACAATGTGGGTCTTCAGGCGGTCCTCCAGATGGGCCAGACGCTCAAACTCCTGCTCCTGAATCTGGCTGGCGGGGATTTTGGTCCACAGCTCCACCACACGGGCCAGATGAGCCACGGTGAGCATGGGGTCACCCTTGGCTTTCAGCTCCTCCAGCTGGGCATTCAGCTGGGCCTGACGGCTCTTGAGCTCGGCCAGACGGCGGTAGGCCTTCTGGTTGCACTCCTCCTGGAGCTGCTCCTTCTGGGTGGTCACCTGGGACAGCTTGCTCTCCAGGTCCTGGAGCTGGCCCCGGCGCTCTTCCTGGCGGCTCTGGAAGGCGGGGTCCTCCCGGTTGGGGGCCTCGTTGTCGTCCCGGCTGATGGCCATTTCCAGGCTGTCCCGCTGCCGCTGGAGCTTCTGCTCCTGCTGCTGCAGATCTTGGATTTGGGGATTGTCGGCCCCGGTGGCGGCCAGCACCACGTCCACCTCTTTGGCGTAGTCGGCCAGCTCCTTCTCGATCTCCGCCATACGAGCCAGGTCCTTGTTGTGGAGGTTGACCTCCGAGGCGGCCTCGTCGATGAGGTCGATGGCCTTGTCGGGGAGGTAGCGGTCGGTGATGTACCGCTCACTCATGGACACCGCCAGACGGCAGATGTCCGGGGTGATGACCACGTGGTGGTAGCCCTCATAGTAGGGGGCGATGCCCTGGAGGATTTGGGTGGCCTCCTCCATGGAGGGCTCCTCCACCATCACAGGCTGGAAGCGGCGCTCCAGGGCAGTGTCCTTTTCGATATACTTGCGGTACTCGGTGAGGGTGGTGGCGCCGATGACCTGAATCTCGCCCCGGGACAGGGCGGGCTTGAGGATGTTGGCGGCGTTCATGGAGCCCTCGGCGTCGCCGGCGCCCACGATGGAGTGCACCTCGTCAATGACCAGAATGATGTTGCCCAGCTTGCGGATCTCCTCAATGAGGCCCTTCATGCGGCTCTCAAATTGGCCCCGGAACTGGGTGCCTGCCACCAGGGCGGTGAGGTCCAGCAGGTACACCTCTTTGTCCAGCAGTTTATAGGGCACCTGGCGGTCCTGGATTTTCTGGGCCAGACCCTCGGCAATAGCGGTTTTACCCACGCCGGGCTCGCCGATGAGACAGGGGTTATTCTTTTGGCGGCGGTTGAGAATCTGAATGGTGCGCTGAATCTCGTTGTCCCGGCCCACGATGCGGTCCAGCTTGCCCTCCTGGGCTTTGCGGGTCAGGGAAATGCAGTAGTTTTCCAAAAACTTGCGCTTGGGGGGCTTGGGCGGGCCAGAGGGCTTTTCCTCTTTGCCGCCCCGGGGGCCGGAGCCCTCCTGGGGAGGCTGCGCCCCGAAGAGCTTACTGAGGAAGGGGAAGGTAGCAGTGCGCCCCTCGTCCTCCTCCTCGTCGGGGTTCTCCGGGCGCTCCTGGGCCAGCTGCTCCAGACCCTCGACGCCGCCGAAGGCGGACATCATCTCATGGGAGAGAGAGTCCAGGTCCTCGTCGGAGATGCCCATTTTCTGCATCATATCGTCCACAGGCTTGAGCCCCAGTTCCCGGGCGCATTTCAGGCAGAGACCTTCGTGTTTGGTCTCGCCGTTTTCAATTTTGGTGATGAAGATCACTGCCACGTTCTTGTGGCAGCGAGTACAAAGTGTCGGCTGCATGGTTAAACTCCTTTCGGAAGGTATCCTTTTTGGGGTACCCTACCAGAAGAATATGAACTAGGCATGAAGAATCTGAAATTTCCCTGAAAATCACAGGAGAAGCCGATCCAACAGAGCGCCCAGTCCCTTGGGGGTGAACAGGGAGAGGACCGGGGTGGTGGGGTTGGCGTGGATGATCTCCGCCAGCTGACCCAGCCACACCAGCACAAAGACGATGAGCACCGCCTTCAAAAGCCCTGCCAACAGTCCGCCCACGGTGTTCACCGTGGCCAGGATGGGCAGGTGGAAGGCCAGGTCCAGAATGTGGCTGAGCAAAAACCAGATCAGGAGAATGAGCAGGAAGGACAGGGCGAACAGGGTGGCCTTGGCCACCAGGTTGGCCAGGTAGTCCGCCAGCGCGCTGGCTACCGTGGTCCCGCCCTCACTGGGGATGGACGCTTCGTTCTTGGCCTGGTCCAGGAAGTAGGAGAAACCGGCGAACAGGCCCTGCTCCTTCATGGACTCCAGCAGCTGGTCCAGGGTGTAGTCGGGCTCCGCCTGCTCGGCGATGTTGCCGGGAATGCTCAGGCCGGGGTCGCCGGAGTCGGTCTCCTCCCCCTGGGGCTCGGCCCCACGGATAGCCTGGTAGATGGCAGGTTCCATAATGTGAGCCACAGGGCCGTGGAACTGGGTGGAGATGAACTGTGCCCCGAAGAAGGCCAGAAACAGGCCCAGCAGTCCGCACAGAGTGAGGATGAGGCCCTTTTTGGCGCCACGCCAGGCGAAGAAAGCCAAGATAACGACGATGGCGGCATCGAAAATATAAGCGGTCATGGAATCCTCCTTAACTATACGCCCTCAGGGGCAATCTCATTCGTTTAAGGCACGTAGAAGCTGGCGCTGTCTGCGGAGATGAGCACGGCGGAGCCGTCCTCCATGAGCAGCACCTGACGGGCGCCCTGGGTGCTGTCCAGGGTGGCGTACAGCTCCAGGTCCTTGGTGTAGATGTTCAGCTGCTTGCCTGTGAGCACGGCGATATACCGCCCGGCAGCGGACAGGGAGAGCACCTGCTGGTCGATCTCCAGGCTCTTGTGGGAGCCGTCGGAGGAGACCACCCACAGCTCGCCCTGACTGCCTGCCCGGTACTTGGCCAGCAGAGCCACGGCGAAGCCGTCCCCGGCCAGGGAGTAGCGCTTGAGGTGCATGTCGTTCCAGTCGATGACGGCGTTGTTGCCCTCGTGGTCGGTGAGGGTCAGGTTCTGGTCGGAGATAGACCAGACCTGGGAGACGGTGTGGCGGGTCTCCAGCACCACCGAGGAGCCCAGATCACTGGTGAGGTTGGGCTCAAAGTTCCCCGAGTCCGTGGTGTTCAGGGTGTACAGGGAGAGGGTGGAGTCAAACACGCCGTCGGTTTGCCCCACATTGAGGATGGACAGGGTTTGGCCGTCGTCGGACAGAGCGGCGTCCATGACATAGGCGGAGGAAAGGTTGACGCTCATCATGGGCTCGTAGTCGGTGCTGTACACCGTCACGGAACCCTTGTAGCCGCTGGTCTGGCTGACCACGGTGAGCTGTCCGTTTTGGTTGAGGTGGGACGAGAGGATGGAGGTCAGGTCGGTGGCCGACCAGATCACCTCCCGCTGGCCCAGCACGTACAGGGAGGAACCCCCGGCGTCATAGATCACAGCCAGAGAGCCGTTGGTGTCCACCACAGGGTTGTCCATGTCCACAGACAGGTCCACATACTGGGTGCCGCTGCCGGAGTACAGGGAGATGGAGGTGGAGGAGCACACCAGCAGGTCTCCGTCCAGTACGGCGAAGGTGTCGTCCAGGCTGCCGTCGTGGGGGAAGGAGTCGGCCTGGCCGCTGTCGTTGAGCACCAGGGAGCGGTAGTGGAGCCACCGCTTGAAGTTGTCCAGGGACAGCCGGTCCCGGAACACCACCACGGCCACGGCACCCAGGACCACCAGGACGGCCAGGAGAAAGAGCAGAACCCGCACCAAAAACTTGGGCTTTTTGGGCTGGGTGTTGGATTGGTTATTCTTTGTGTCTTCCATAATCGTATACCTCAAAAGGCGGCGGCGCACACAGGCGCCGGAGTATCGTCACAGTACGTCCTCGTCATACCACAGGTTGGTCATATACAGTCCGTCCGGCGGGGCGGTGGGCCCGGCCAAGGTGCGGTTGCGGGAGGAGAGAATGTCCGGGATATCCTCGGGGGCCAGCTTGCCCTCGGCGGCATAGATGCAGGTGCCCACCATGGCCCGGACCATGTTGTACAAAAAGCCGTCGGCGCACACCCGACAGTCGATGATTTGTCCCTTCCGCTCAATGTCGAAGTAGTGGACGGTGCGCACGGTGGTGCGGGTCTCGGTACCCACCGAGCGCACGGCGGCAAAGTCGTGGGTGCCCACAAACTGGGCGGCAGCCGCCGCCATGATGGACTCGTCCAGATGGCGGGGGTAGAACCACACCCGGTTGACATAGAAGGGGTCCCGGATGCGGGAGTTGTAGATGCGGTAGGTGTATTCTTTTTTCAGGCAGGAGCCGATGGCGTTGAAGTCATCGGGCACCAGGGTGGCCTTGGACACCACAATGTCGTCGGGCAGGCGGGTATTTACAGCCAAAGGCAGCCGCTCCAGGGGGATGCCGGAGGTGGTGCGGAAATTGGCCACGTAGGTGCGGGCGTGGACCCCGGCGTCGGTGCGGCCCGCCCCGGTGACTTTCACCGGGTGATTGACCACAAAGGACAGGGCCTTTTCCAGGGTCTCCGCCACGGAGACGGCGTTTTTCTGCACCTGCCAGCCGTGGTAGGCGGTGCCGGTATAGCTCAGGCGCAGGGCAATGTTACGGGATTGCATAGGTACACCTCATAGATAAAATGGGGGGCGCTCACAGACCCACGTGGGCCAGCAGGCCCACCGCCACGGCCACCACCACCAGGCCCAGGAGAAACAGCCAGTCGGCGGGGCGCAGGTGCAGCTCCCGCATCCGGGTGCGGCCTGTCCCGCCGCAGTAGCAGCGGCACTCCATGGCGGTGGCCAGCTCGTCCGCCCGGCGAAAGGCGGAGATGAACAGGGGCACCAGCAGGGGGATGAGGGCTTTGGCCTTGCGGATGAGGCCGCCGGAGTCGAAGTCGGCCCCTCGGGCCCGCTGGGCGGACATGATCTTGTCCGTCTCCTCAATAAGGGTGGGGATGAAGCGCAGGGCGATGGACATAATCATGGCCAGCTCATGCACCGGCACCTTCACCTTTTTCAGGGGGGAGAGCAGGCTCTCCAGACCGTCGGTGAGGGCCAGGGGGGAGGTGGTGTAGGTGAGCAGGAAGGTGGCACAGATGAGCATGAGAATGCGTACCACCATGAAAAAGGCGTGTAAAATACCCTCATAGGTGATGGTAAAAATCCAGAAGGACACCAGAGGGGTGCCGGGGGTATAGAACATGTTCAAAACAGCGGTGAAGATCAGCAGGAAAATCACCGGCTTCATGCCCCCCAGCAGGGTTTTGGCCCGGATGTGGGCCACAGCGCAGCCCCACACCAGCAGGGCCAGCATGATGCCGTAGGTGACAAACCAATTGGCCAGAAATAGGGCCACCACATACACCAGAAGCCCCGCCAGCTTGATGCGGGGGTCTACCCGGTGGAGAAAGGAGTTGCCGGGGAAGAATTGCCCCAGGGTAATGTCCTTGAGGTTCATGCCTGCGCCCCCTTTCGGGCCAGCAGGATGGCGTCCCGGGCCTGTTCCACGGTGTACACCGAGGCGGGGACCTGGTAGCCCATGTCCCGCAGCCGGGCGAACACCCGGGTCATCTCGGGCACGCCCAGGCCCATCCGCTCCAGCTCGGCCCCGTGGGAGAACACCTCTTGGGGGGTGCCGGAGTAGGGAATGGTGCCGTCCCGGAACACCACCAGCCGCTGGGCCTCCCGGGCCACCTCGTTCATGGAGTGGGACACCAGAATGATGGCGGCCTTTTTCTCCCGGTGATAGGCCCGGATGTTGCCCAGAATCTGAGCGGCTCCGGCGGGGTCCAGCCCGGCGGTGGGCTCGTCCAGAATGAGCACCTTGGGCTCCATGGCGATGACCCCCGCAATGGCCACCCGGCGCTTTTGGCCGCCGGACAGGTCAAAGGGGGACTTCTCCAGAGTGTGGTCGGACAGGCCCACAAAGCAAGCGGCCTGCCGCACCCGGCGGTCCACCTCGGCCTGGTCCAGCCCCATGTTGGTGGGGCCGAAGGCGATATCCCGGTACACCGTCTCCTCAAAGAGATGGTACTCGGGATATTGGAACACCAGGCCCACCTGGAAGCGCACCTGACGGATGCGCTCCTTGGAGCCCCAGATGTCCTCCCCTTCAAAGAGTACCTGTCCCGAGGTGGGACGGAGCAGCCCGTTGAGGTGCTGCATCAGGGTGGACTTGCCCGAGCCGGTGCGGCCAATGACCGCCAGATATTCCCCCGGGGCCACGGTCAGGTCCACGTTTTGCAGGGCCACGTGCTCAAAGGGGGTGCCTTGACTATAGATATGGGTGAGTTGTCTGAGTTCAATGATAGGCGTCATAGATACGGGCCTCTCTTATCGGGGTAGAATGTGGGCCAGTGCCTGGGCGCAGTCCTCGCAGGTGAGGACGTCCAGGGGCACGTCCAGCCCGGCCTGGCGCAGCTCATAGAGCAGCGCCACCGAGTCGGGCACTTCCAGCCCCAGGCGGCGCAGGCCCACCACATTCTGAAAGACCTGGGCGGGGGGGCCGTCCATGACCACGTGGCCGTTGTCCATGACCACCAGCCGCTGGGCCCGGGCCGCCTCGTCCATGTGGTGGGTAATGAGCACCACCGTCATCCCCAGCTCCCGCTGGAGACGGCACACGGTGTCCAGCACCTCCCGGCGTCCCACCGGGTCCAGCATGGCGGTGGGCTCGTCCAGCACAATGCACCGGGGGCGCATGGCCAGCACACCAGCGATGGCCACCCGCTGCTTCTGGCCGCCGGAGAGCAGATGGGGAGCGTGGCGTGCATATTCCGTCATGCCCACGGCCTCCAGGGCCTCGTCCACCCGGCGGCGGATTTCATCTGAGGGCACCCCCAGGTTCTCCGGGGCGAAGGCCACGTCCTCCTCCACCACACTGGCCACAATCTGGTTGTCCGGGTTTTGGAACACCATGCCTACGGTGCGGCGGATGTCCAGCAGCTTGTCCTCGTCGGTGGTGTCCATGCCGTCCACATACACCTTGCCCGAAGTGGGCAGGAGGATGGCGTTGAGGTGCTTGGCGAAGGTGGACTTGCCCGAGCCGTTGTGGCCCAGAATGGCCACGAAGGTCCCGGCTTCAATGTCCAGGTCCACATGGTCCAGCACCGTGGGGGCTACCCCCTCGGCGGTGGTGTAGCGAAAGGTCAGGCCTCTGGCCTGGATGATGGGATTAGCCATGGTAGACATGCTCCACGGAAGAGGCCACCCAGCGCCCAGTGGCGCCGCAGGGGAGGGCCAGCCCGGTCTGGGTCACCGGCAGGCCCAGCTCGTTGGACACGGTGCGCCCGCCGAACTTGCCGCCGATGACGGTCTGCAAAATATAGGTCAGAACCGACGGGGCCAGGCCCGTGGTGTAGGAATTGAGAATCACAAAGAGGGGGTCATCGCTGAGGACGTTGGACACCAGCTCCACAAAGGGGTACAGGTTCTCCTCCAGCTTCCACACCTCACCGGAGGGGCCCCGGCCATAGGAGGGGGGGTCCATGATGATGGCGTCGTAGCGGCGGCCCCGGCGGATCTCCCGCTCCACAAACTTGGCGCAGTCGTCAATGATCCAGCGGATGGGCTTGTCCTCCAGACCCGAGGACTTGGCGTTCTCCCGGGCCCACTGCACCATGCCACGGGCGGCGTCCACGTGGCATACGCTGGCCCCGGCCGCGGCGCAGGCCACCGTGGCCCCGCCGGTGTAGGCAAACAGGTTCAGCACCGAAATGGGGCGGCCCGCCCGGCGGATGAGGTCCTGGGCAAAGTCCCAGTTGGCCGCCTGCTCGGGGAACACGCCGGTATGTTTAAAGTTCATCAGGCCCACGTTCAGGGTCAGTTCTTTATAGTGAATCTGCCACCGCTCCGGCACCTGCTTGGAGGCCCACTGGCCGCCTCCGGTGTGGGAGCGGGAATAGCGGGCGTGGGCCGTCTTCCAGCCCTTGTTCTGGCGGGGGGTATTCCAAATGGCCTGGGGGTCCGGGCGCACCAGCAGGTGAGAGCCCCAACGCTCCAGTTTTTCTCCACGGCCGCAGTCCAGCAGCTCATAATCTTTCCAATTTTTGGCCAACCACATGAGCACATTCTCCTCATTATATAATCAACGTATTATACTACACAGGTGGGAATTAGTCAAACCCGTGGGGGACGAAAAAACACCCCACGGAAGGGGGAACATTCCGTGGGGTGAGGGGATTAGACTTCGATGGGATAGGTTCCGGTAAAGCACCCGTCGCAGAACCCGCAGTCGGCCTGGGGTGCGATCTGGTGCAGGGCCTCCAGAGACAAGAAGTGGAGGGAATCGGCCCCAATCATCTCCCGCATCTCCTCCTGGGTGTAGTTGCAGGCGATGAGGGCGTCCCGGTCGGGGATGTCGGTGCCGAAGTAGCAGGGGGCAATAAAGGGCGGGGCAGAGGAGTACATGTGTACCTCCGTGGCCCCCGCCTCCCGGAGCAGGGAGACAATCTGCTTGGAGGTGGTGCCTCGGACGATGGAGTCGTCCACCATCACCACCCGCTTGCCTGCCACACAGCTGGCCAGCGCCCCCAGCTTGATGCGCACCGCCTGCTCCCGGCTCTCCTGGCCGGGGGTGATGAAGGTGCGGCCAATGTAGCGGTTTTTCACCAGGCCCACCCCGTAGGGGATGCCGGACTCCTCGGCAAAGCCCATGGCGGCGTCCAAGCCGGAGTCGGGCACGCCGATGACCACATCCGCTTCCACGGGGAACTCCCGGGCCAGCAGCCGTCCGGCATTGCGCCGGGCCAGGTGCACCGACTGGCCACACAGCACCGAGTCGGGGCGGGCGAAGTAGATATACTCGAAGATGCACATATGGCTGGAGGAACCCTGACAGTTCTCCCGGATGGAGCGCACCTGGGTGCCCTCCACCACCACGATCTCGCCGGGGTCCAGCTCCCGCTCGAACTGGGCGCCCACGGCGTGGAGGGCGCAGCTCTCCGAGGCGAAGATCACCGCATCCCCCCGGCGGCCCATGCACAGGGGGCGGAAGCCCCAGGGGTCCCGGACGGCGATGAGTTTCTGGGGGGACATGACCAGCAGGGAGAAGGCGCCCCGCAGGCCCTTCACCGCCCGGCACACCGCCTCCTCGGCGGAGGCGCAGCGCAGCCGCTCCTGGGCGATGGCGTAGGCGATGAGCTCGGAGTCGGTGGTGGTCTGGAAGATGGCGCCCCGATACTCAAAGAAGGTGCGCAGCTCGGCGGTGTTCACCAGGTTGCCGTTGTGAGCCACCGCCAGGGTGCCCTTGACGTACTTGAGGGTCAGGGGCTGGGCGTTTTCCCGCTGCCCGCCGCCGGTGGTGGCGTAGCGCACATGGCCCACGGCCATGGTGCCATTGAGACGGTCCAGCACGTCGGGGTGGAACACGTCTCCCACCAGGCCCACATCCTTGTGGAAGGAGAGCACACGCTGGTTGATGGTGGCGATGCCACAGGCCTCCTGCCCCCGGTGCTGGAGGGCGTACAGGCCGTAATAGGTGGTGCGGGCACAGTCCCCGTGGGGGTCGCTGATGCCGAACAATCCGCATTCCTCGTGAATGGACATAGTCATTCCTCCTGGGAAAAAATCAAATGGGCGCTGTGACCACAATGGCCACAGCGCCCTTGCTGTCGTCATACGCCCATTATAGCGGAGTAGACGGGAGCTTGTCAATCTGCGAATTGCCGAAAAATGGCTCTTAGCGCAAGGTGGCGCCCAGCTCAGAGGCCAGGGCGGCCAGAATGTGCTGCACCTCGGTCTCCGCCTCCTCGCCGGTGAGGGAGCGGTCGTCGGCCCGGAGGGTCAGGTTGAAGGCCACGGACTTCTTGCCGTCCTCCACGCCCTTGCCCCGGTAGATATCGAAGAGGGTCACCTGCTTCAGCAGGCCGTGGGCGGCGTTCTGGATACAGGCCTCCAGGGCGCCCACGGTGACGGCCTCGTCACACACCACAGCGATGTCACGGGTGACGGCGGGGAACTTGGGCAGGGGAGTGTACACGGGGTCAGCGCCCTTGGCCAGAGCCAGCTCGTCCAGGGCCAGCTGCGCGCAGTACAGCTCTCCGTCCACCCCGTAGTTCTGAGCCACCAGGGGGTGAATCTGGCCGAAGAAGCCCACGCAGTCAGAGCCCACCCACACCTCGGCATAGCGGCCGGGGTGGTAGGACACCAGCTCGGTGAAGCCGGAGCCGGTGCGGAAGGTGACGTCGCTGGCCCGCAGGTCCTTCAAAATGGCCTCAATGCACCCCTTCATGGTGTAGAAGTCCATGTCGGTGCCGTAGGCGCCCAGGGTGAGGGTCTTGGACTCCACCGCCAGGCCATCCTCGCCGCCGGGGGCGTAGGTGCGGCCCACCTCGTACAGGCGCACGTTCTGGTTGCGGTAGTTGTAGTTGCGGGTGAGAATCTCCAGCATGGAGGGGAGGGTGGTGGTGCGCATGATGGAGGTGTCCTCGCCCAGGGGGTTCAAGATCTTCAGGGAGTTACGGCCCAGGTAGTCCGCGGGCCAGTTGATCTTGTCGTAGCAGGTGGGGGAGATGAAGGAGTAGGTGATGATCTCATCATAGCCCATGGTGCGGCACATGCTGCCCAGCTGACGCTCCAGCAGCTCCTCATCGGAGTAGCCGCCCAGGGTGGTCTGGCCCCGCATGAGGGTGCAGGGGATGTTGTTGTAGCCGTAGAACCGGGCCACTTCCTCGGCAAGGTCCGCCATGCCGATGACATCGCCACGCCAGGAGGGGACGGTGACCTGGTTGCCCTCCACCTGGAAGTCCAGGCTGCGGAGGATGCGCACCATCTCCTCCTCAGCCACATCGGTGCCCAGCAGGGCGTTGATGCGGTCGGGCTCCAGGGTGAGCACCCGGGGCTGGGGCACGTAGTTGAGAATGTCGATGATGCCATCCACCACGTCGCCGGCACCCAGCATCTCCACCAGCTCACAGGCCCGCTGCACAGCGGGGAGGGTGTTCATGGGGTCCAGACCCTTCTCAAACTTGGCGCTGGCCTCAGTGCGCATGCCCAGGGCCAGAGCGCCCTTGCGGATGGTGGCGCCGTCAAAGCAGGCGGACTCGAACACCACGTCCACAGTGTCGTCCACGATTTCGCTGTTCTCGCCGCCCATGATGCCAGCCAGGCCCACGGCCCGGGTCTCGTCGGCGATGACCAGGTGGTTGGCATTGAGGATGTGGCTCTTGCCGTCCAGGGTGGTCAGCTCCTCGCCCTCCTGGGCACGGCGGACGATGATCTTGCCGCCGTGGACATAGCGGTAGTCAAAGGCGTGCATGGGCTGGCCATACTCCAGCATCACATAGTTGGTGATGTCCACGATGTTGTTGATGGGACGCACGCCCATGGAGCGCAGCCGCTCCCGCATCCACTTGGGGGAGGGGCCGATTTTCACGTTGCGCACCATGCGGGCGGTGTACCGGGGCACCAGGTCAGCGGCGGGGGTCTCCACGTCCAGCAGATCCATGAGGTTGCCCTGGGCTCCGCCCTTCACCACGGGCTCGTGGAGAGTGAGGGGGGCGCCGAAGGTGGCGGACACCTCCCGGGCCAGGCCGATGACGGACAGGCAGTCGGGGCGGTTGGGGGTGATCTCAAACTCCACCACGTGGTCGTCGGCGTTGATGATGGGCTTGATGTCGTCGCCGGGCTTGCAGTCCTCCCGGAGCACGAAAACGCCGTCGGGGATGCAGTGGGGGAACTCTGCCTGCTGGGCGTGGAGGTCGGCCAGGGTGCAGATGGAGTCGGTCTTGGTGTTGTAGGCCACCAGATCCCCCTCGTGGAGGTTGGGGCAGCAGGTGTCGGGGGCGGCGGTGCCGTCTCCAGTATCCAGGCAGGTGTGGAAGGTGCCGTCGGGCTGGGAGGTGCACTCCAGGACCTTGGCGGCCACCACGGGGCCATAGATCTTGTCGCCGGGCTTGATGTCGGCGGAGATGGAGGGCTTGGCGGGGTCCAGGGGCTTGTAGTCCCCCAGAATGGCGGCGGGGGTGATGGCGGCGTAGGGGAAATCCCGCTCGTCCAGGCCCAGCTCCAGCAGGCCGCACATCATGCCGTTGGACAACACGCCACGCAGCTTGCCCTTCTCAATCTTCTTGCCACCGGGCAGGGTGGACTTGTGCAGGGCCACGGGCACCAGATCGCCGGGGTGGACGTTCCAGGCGCCGGTGACGATCTGCACCGGCTCGGCCTGGCCGGCGTCGATCTGGCAGATCCACATGTGGTCGGAGTCGGGGTGGCGCTCCATGGACCGAATGCGGCCCACCACCACGTTGGAGATCTCAGCGCCCAGGTCGTGGGTCAGCTCCACCTTGGACCCGGACAGGGTCATGGCCTCGGCAAAATCATGGTCATTGGCGTCTACGGTGACAAATTCACGCAGCCAGTTTCTGCTTAAATTCATGGTAATGTTCCCCTCTTTCCTTAAAACTGCTCCAGGAAGCGCACGTCGTTTTCAAAAATCAGGCGCAGGTCGGCGATCTTGAACCGACGCATGGCGGTACGCTCCAGGCCGATGCCGAAGGCCCAGCCGGAGTACTCGTTGGGGTCGATGCCGCTCATCTCCAGCACCCGGGGGTGAATCATACCGGCGCCCAGCAGCTCGATCCAGCCCTCGCCCTTACAGGTGGGGCAGCCCACGCCGCCGCACTTGTGGCACTGCACGTCCATCTCGCAGGAGGGCTCGGTGAAGGGGAAGTGGTGGGGACGGAAGCGGGTCTTGGTGCCCTTGCCGTAGAGCTTCTCCACCACGGTGTTCAGGGTGCCCTTCAGGTCGGCCATGGTGACGTTCTTGTCGATGACCATGCCCTCCACCTGGTGGAACATGGGGGAGTGGGTGGCGTCCACCTCGTCCTTGCGGTACACACGGCCGGGGGCGATGATGCGGATGGGCAGCTCCATGGTGTCCATGGCCCGCACCTGCATGGGGGAGGTCTGAGAGCGGAGCATCACCCGGCTGTCCTCGTCAAAATAGAAGGTGTCGGACCAGTCCCGGGAGGGGTGGTTCTCCTCGGCGTTGAGGCGGTCGAAGTTCAGCTCGGCCAGCTCCACCTCGGGGCCGTCCAGCACGGTGAAGCCCATGCCGATGAAGATCTCCTTGATCTCATCCAGGGCGATATACATGGGGTGACGGTGGCCCACCTTCAAGGGCTTGCCGGGGATGGTCACGTCCAGGGCCTCGTCCTTGAGCCGCTGCTCCAGGGCCTGGGCCTCCAGCTTCTTGCCCTGAGTCTCCAGAGCGGCCTCCAGGTCTGCGCGCACCTGGTTGGCCAGCTGGCCCATGACGGGGCGCTCCTCGGCGGAGAGCTTACCCATCTGCTTGAGCACGCCGGTGAGCTCGCCCTTCTTGCCCAGGTACTGCACCCGCAGGGCGTCCAGGGCTGCCAGGCTGTCGGCGGCCTCGAAGGCGGCAAGGGCCTGCACACGAATGTCGTTTAATTGCTGCTTCATCTATTCTCTTCCTTTCGGGTAAAATATAAAATGAAAAAAGCCTTTCCTCCCTACAAACAGGGACGAAAGGCCAGCCTTCCGCGGTACCACCCGCATTTGTGCGCCATGCGCACACACTCTTTGCCCCATAACGGAGGGCACGCCGTCCTGCTCTCACAGGCCGCTCCCGGGCGAACCAAGCGACACACACCAAGGCGGCTTTCAGCCGGTGACCGCCTCTCTCTGAGATATGCCAGCACGCTATTTTCCCGTTCTTCGCATTTGCACTAAAAACTTTTATATCACAATATAGGTTGAAAAGCAAGAGGGAAAACTTTATAATGGGGCGTGCACGATCTGACATACCCCCATCTCGGCTTCATATATATGGAGACAGGGGCGGCGGTTTCCGCCCCTCAAGTACGGGAAAGGGGGGAGCGCATTGCGCAGAGAATTGGCCTGCGGAGCGCTGATGATGACGGTGCTGCTCACAGGCTGCTCCAAGCAGGACCAACAGGCGCAGCAGCAGGGCGTGCTGCTGCGGGGCCAGTACCAGGCCATGAGCGGCTGGTCGGGCACCTTCCGGGTCAGCGCCCATTTAGGCCAGCAGCTCTATGAGTTCGCTTTAGAGGGAACGGCCCAGCAGGAGGGAGAGACGGTACTCACCGTGGTGGAGCCGGAGTGGATGGCAGGAGTCACCGCCCGGATGACCGATGAGGAGGCTGTCTTGGAGTATGACGGAGCGGGGATGACCTTGGGCACCCTCAACGGGGACGGCCTGAGCCCCATTGCCGCCATACCGGAGATGCTGGACCAGGTGGCCCAGGGCTACATAGCCCAGTGCAGCTGGGCGCAGGAGGGGGAGGACACCTTCCTGGAACTCACCTGCCGGGACCCGGAGCAGGAGCAGGGAGCGGGCACGGAGTATACCATGTGGTTTGCCCCGGACACCTTTGCCCTTCGCATGGCGGAGGTACAGGTGGATGGGGCCACCGTGCTCACCGTGACAAGTGATGATTTTACCATGGAGATGAACGAGGATGAATCAACAGACCATGCGGACCTGGACGGAGATCCGTCTGGACAATCTGGAGCATAATTACCATGTATTGCGGTCTTGCGCCCCCCAGAGTAAGTTTCTGGGCGTGGTGAAGGCCAACGCCTACGGACACGGGGCGGAGGAAGTGGCCCACAAATTGCAGCAGCTGGGGGCGGACTATCTGGCCGTGGCCTGCCTCAACGAGGCCACCGAGCTGCGCCAGTCGGGCATTACCATGCCCATTCTCATCCTGGGGGCCACCCCGGCGGAGTTTGCCCCCCAGGTGGTGGAGTATGACCTGACCCAGGCGGTGTTTACCACCCAGCTGGCCCAGGCCCTGTCCAAGGCCGCTGCGGCCCAGGGCAAGCGGGCCAAAATCCACGTTAAGCTGGACACCGGCATGAGCCGTCTGGGCATTCTGGCCCACGACCCGGCCCAGGCTGCCCAGGACGTGGACGCCCTGTGCGCCCTGGAGGGGCTGGAGGCCGAGGGCATTTTCACCCACTTTGCCAACGCCGACGGGGACGAGGGGTACACCATGGAGCAGTTTACCCGCTTCCTGGACACCCTGGATGTGCTGAAAAATACCTATGGCCGCACCTTCCAGCTGCGCCACTGCGCAGCCAGTGCCGCCGTGCTCAACTTCCCCTGCACCCACCTGGACATGGTGCGCCCGGGCATTGCCCTGTACGGCTACCTGCCCGACCCCTCCTGCCAGGGGCTGGACGCCGGGGAGCTGTGGCCGGTGATGACCTTGAAGACTCGGGTGGCGGCGGTGCGGGAGCTGCCGGGGGACACCCCGGTGAGCTACGGCTGCACCCAGCACATGCCCGCCTCCGGCGGTCGGGTGGCGGTGCTGCCGGTGGGCTATGCCGACGGCCTGCACCGGGTGTTGTCCGGCCAGGGCACCGTGCTGGTGGGCGGCCAGGAGCGGCCCATTGTGGGCCGGGTGTGCATGGACATGTGCATGGTGGCCCTCCAGGAGGAGGACCAGGTGCAGCCGGGAGACGAGGTGGAGCTGTTTGGCGCCCACCACTCCCTGGAGGATATGGCCCAGCTGGCGGGGACTATCCCCTACGAGCTGCTGTGCGCCGTCTCCCCCCGGGTGCCCAGATTGTACCAGGGCGCATAAGATAACACGGGGGGTCGCCCCCGAGGGAGCGGCGAGAGATGGAGCGGCACCCGGTGGCGAAGGAATCCTGTTCCACCGGTATAAGATCCGCCCCACCGTGGGAGAATGATAGTACCCGGCAGGCATGGCAAGGACCGGGCACTATAAATCCGGCGGAGTGTGAAATCCTGTGGACAACAGTGTCAAACGCGGCGATATTTATTACGCCGACCTCAGTCCGGTGGTGGGCAGCGAACAAGGGGGCGTTCGCCCTGTCCTGATCGTGCAAAACGACACCGGAAACAAACACAGCCCCACTGTCATTGCAGCGGCCATCACCTCTCAGACGGGGAAGGCCCGACTGCCCACCCATATCACCCTGGCAGCCCACAGCTATGGCCTGCCCAAGGACTCCATCGTGCTGTTGGAGCAGATTCGTACCCTGGACAAACGGCGGCTACGGGAACATATGGGCCGGGTGGACGAACAAGTGATGAAGAAGGTGGATGGGGCCATTGCCGTGAGCTTCGGCCTGTCCAACCAACAACTGGTTTGATGCGGCGGCCTGCCTGGATGTCCGGGCAGGCCGTTTCAGCGTGTCGAAACAATTCGACACTCTTCTCAAAAATGCCAGCATTTTTGAGAGGAGTTGCAGCCCGCTGCATGCATAATCGGGTCAAAGGGCGACCCGATTCCACACTGGCGGGCTGAGAAGTGTTTTTTTCGATGCACATGTCCCCGAAAAAAACAGATTTCAATTTATTTTCCCGCCCTCGGGCGGGAAAACTCTGCCGAGGGCTTTTTGGATGATGCAAGAAACCATATCCTTCTTGTGTGCAAATGAGCTTTTTTGGCAGACTGGCCCTGTGTGTGGCCGATTTTGGGGTTTACAAAAGGTTCACAACTGGTTCCCAAATTGTCTATCATTCGACATGGGGGTTCTGGTATCATAGGCCATGTCAGGAAGAGATGTCCAGGCAGAGCTGAGACCTCCCTTGACAGCGACGAACGAACAACCGGGGCTGCTCTGGCAGCAGTCGGAGCCCCCCGGACAAACAACTCCAGAGACACCCTCTCTGTTTAGCCTGTCGGAACGGCCAAGCCTTTCCTGACAGGCTTTTTTTGTGCCGGGAGAAGGGGGAAAACGGAAAACACTTGCCAAGTTCGCCTGGACGGGGTAGACTATGGAGAGATGCCGAATGTCCGGGGACGCCCGGGCCAACCTAGAGAATGGAGAAATCATATGGATTACTTTCACCTGTCAGTGGGACAGGATATCCTCCACCCCATGAGCAGCCTGGCGCTGGCTCACCTGGGGGATGGAGTGTATGAGCTCATGGTGCGCACCTGGCTGTGCCTGAAGGGCAAGGCCACAAACAAGGGGCTGCACCGTGCGGCGGTGACCTATGTCTCCGCCCCCGCCCAGGCCAAGCGGGTCAAGCTGATTTTGCCCATCCTCACCGAGGAGGAGCAGGACGTGTACCGCCGGGCCCGCAACAGCCACACCGCCGCCATCCCCAAGGGGGCCAGCGTGGGAGAGTACCACGCCGCCACCGGGCTGGAGGCTCTGTTCGGCTGGCTGTACTTGCAGGGCCGTCTGGACCGGCTCAATGAGCTGTTTGAACGGATGATGACGGAGGAATGAGCCATGCCCTTGGATGCAATTGTCATGACCGCCTTAGCCGGAGAGCTGCGGGAACGCATCACTGGCGGAAAGGTGGACAAGATCTATCAGCCCACCCGGGATGAGGTGGTGCTGCACATGCGCACCGGGCAGGGAAATGTGAAGCTGCTGCTGTCGGCAAACCCCGCCCACCCCAGAGCCCAGCTCACCACCGTGACCCGGGAGAACCCGGAGACGCCCCCCATGTTCTGTATGCTGCTGCGCAAGTATTTCCTGGGCGGCCGCATTCTGGAGATTCGCCAGCCCCCCATGGAGCGGCTGCTGGAGTTCCGCTTTGAGACCCTCAGTGAGCTGGGGGACCGGGTGGAGCGGGCCCTGGTGCTGGAGTGCATCGGCCGCAAGTCCAACCTCATTATGCTGGACGGGGCGGGGCGCATCACCGACAGCATGCGCCGGGTGGACGGGGATATCTCCGCCCAGCGCCCGGTGATGCCCGGCCTCTTCTACCAGTACCCCGTGCCCACGGGCAAGCTGGACTTCACCGCCATGGGGGAGGAAGAGCTGGAGCAGCTGGTGTCGAGCCAGGCGCCCCAGGGAGAGGGCCAGGACAAGTGGCTGCTGGACACCTTCAGCGGCATTTCCCCCCTGGTGGCCCGGGAATTGGCCTTCCGGGCCGACGAGACTTCCCAGGGCCTGGCCCGGGAGGTGCTGCGGCTGCGCTCCATCATCCTGGAGGGCAAGTATGAGCCGGTGGTGCTGAAAAAAGAGGGGAAGGAGATGGACTTCTCCTTCCTGCCCATTCTGCAATATGGCCCCGAAGTGGAATTGACCCGCTGTGAGACCTTCTCCCAGCTGCTGGACGACTACTACGCCGCCCGGGAGGCCCAGGAGCGGGTGAAACAGCGGGGGGCGGACTTCATCCGGTCGGTGACCCAGGCCCGCAACCGCACCGCCAAGAAGATCGCCAACCAGGAGGCAGACCTGCGGCGCGCGGGCAACCGGGAGCAGATGCGGGAGTATGGGGACATCATCACCACCAACTTCTATCAGATGCACCGGGGTCAGTCGGTGCTGGTGGCCCAGAACTACTATGACCCGGAGTGCAGAGAGGTGGAAATCCCCTTAGACCCCCTGCTCACTCCCCAGCAGAACGCCGCCAAGTACTATAAGGACTACAAAAAGGCCCAGAAGGCGGAGGAGATGCTGGCCATCCAGCTGGAGAAAAACCGCACCGAGCTGGAGTACCTGGACAGCGTGCTGCAAATGATCACCCTGTCCGAGGGGGACCGGGACTTGCAGGAGATCCGCCAGGAGCTCATGGACAACGGATATTTGCGCCAGCACAAGCGGAAGATGACCGCCAAGGGCAAGGTGAAGATCATCCACGCCAAGCCCATGGAGTTTCGCTCCTCCGCTGGCCTCACCATTTTGGTGGGCAAGAACAACAGCCAGAATGACCGCCTGACCTTGAAGGACTCGGACAAGCGGGATTTGTGGTTCCACGTGCAAAAGCTCCACGGCTCCCACGTGATTTTGAAGACCGGAGGGGTCCAGCCCGACGACCAGTCGGTGACGGAAGCGGCCATGCTGGCGGCCTGGTTCTCCCAGGCCAAGGACTCGGCACAGGTGCCGGTGGATGTGACCCCGGTGAAGGTGGTCAAAAAGCCCACGGGGGCCAAGCCCGGTTTTGTCATCTACAACACCTATAACACGGTGTATGTCACACCCCAGGAGGAACTGGTGAAGAAACTCCGGGTGAAATAAGGAGAAAGGGAAACGATGAACTTCTTTTTGTTGGAACTCTTCTCATTTTTGCTGATTCCCTGGTATCTGTACTGTACCGCCTGGATTGGCCGGGAACTGTTTGCCCTGTCTGGGATGACCTTTTGGGAGTTTGTCCAGAAGGGGGAGGGCCGAGTGCCCACAGCCACCTCCAGCCGCCATTCCAGAAGCCGGAGAAATCGGGCTGTCCTGTCTGTGCTGATGGAAACCAGCAGAGACCAGGAGGAGACGCTGCGGCTGTTCAAGCGCTATTGCTACAGTACCTTGCCAGCATTTTTGGCCTTTCTTCCCAGTCTGATTCCAGGCCTGTGGGGGAATTGGTGGATTTCGCTGGGATGGGACGTGGCCCTGTTTCTGGCGGGCTTGGTCATCAAGGCACAGGGACAGGGGTACCGGGAGAAGCACCGCCTGGACCCCCTCCAGGAGGAAGAGCTGGAGGCCAGACAGCGCCGACAGAACAAGACCTTTCTCACCAAGAAAAGTCTGGTGGTCTATGGCCTGGTGGGGCTGTTTTTCCTGGGAATGTTTGTGCTGATTGCCTCCGGTGGGGGACAGGCATTCAAAATGCAACCCGTCCGATGGCACACCTCGGTACAGGCACCCATGCAGAAACTCTATGATGTGCAGACGGCCATGACCGATGCCGGCTTTGAGACCAGCACTTTGTTCACCGCCTATGACGGATATCAGAGTGAGGAACTGGAAAACAAGCTTGCTGGATTCAAGGGTGAAGATTTCTTTGCGTACTACCAGTACACCGGCGGGGCGGTGGCGGAACAGGTCTACAACCAGATTTGTTATAGTATCAATCCAGAGATGGAGCCACAGCAGTGGGATGAACTGTCTCAGTCCCTGCCCAATGATGTGGAGAAGTTTACCCTGACCCGGAACCACACCACCCATTATGTGCTCTGGTGGAAAAATACCGTCGTTTATGCCTGTGCCCCGGAGGACAGCCAGGAGATCACCAGTCTTTTGGTGGACCTCCACTACATGCAAGAGTAAACAAAACACCCCTGTGGAGACGTGTTTGTCTCTACAGGGGTGTTTTCATGTCCGCTTTGTTGTTAGCCTTTCAGCTTCTGGATGCCCAGCTCCATGCGGCGCAGGGTCTCCTCCTTGCCCAGGATGTAGCACAGCTCCACGGCGCCGCCGGGGGTGACGGTCTTGCCGGCGATGGAGATGCGCAGGGGCCACATGAGGGTGGCGTTTTTCACGCCCAAAGACTCGGCCAGGTGGATGAGGGTGTCGTGGATGCTCTCCTGAGTCCAGCTCTCTAGAGCGGAGAGGACGGGGACGGTCTTTTCCAGCATGTCCAGGGACACCTCAGAGTTGGTCTTGGACTTCTTGTTGGTGAACAGCTCCACGCCGTACTCGGGGAGCACATCGAAGAAGTCCACCTTCTCGGGGATGTCGGTGAGGCGCTCGCACCGGGCCTGAAGCAGGGAGGCGATGACGTCGGCGTCATAGGCCTCATTGGTGACGGCCTGGCGGATGTAGGGCCGGGCCACCTCAGCAAAGGCCTCGGGGGTCATGGAGCGCAGGTAGGTGGCGTTGAAGTAGTTGAGCTTCTCCATGTCGAAGGCGGAGGGGGACTTGGAGATGCCGGAGATTTCAAACGCCTTCACCAGCTCGTCCAGAGTGAAGAACTCCTGCTCGCTGAGCTCACCGTGGGGGGCCCAACCCAGCAGGGAGACGTAGTTCACCACAGCCTGGGACAGATAGCCCATCTGGATGAGGTCCTCGTAGGAGGGGTCGCCCTTGCGCTTGGACATCTTGCGCACGGCCCCGGTCTCGGGGTCGGTGATCATGACAGAAGAGCAGTGCACGTAGGTGGGAATCTCCCAGCCGAAGGCCTCGTACAGCAGGTTGTACTTGGGGGCAGAGGAGAGGTACTCGGCGCCGCGCACCACGTGGGTGATGCCCATGAGGTGGTCGTCCACCACATTGGCGAAGTTATAGGTGGGCAGACCGTCCCGTTTCAGCAGCACCTGGTCGTCCAGGGTGTCGTTGTCCACGGTGATGGCGCCGTACACGGCGTCCATAAAGGTGGTCTGGCCCTCGTGGGGGATGCGCTGGCGGATGACATAGGGGTCACCATTGGCCAGACGAGCGGCCACTTCCTCGGGGTCGAGGTTGCGGCAGGGGTCCTCTTCCTTCTGGAAGTTGCCCTCTTCCTCCTCGGTCTCCTCGTGCTTGTCGCAGAAGCAGTAGTAGGCGTGGCCACGCTCCACCAGCAGCTTGGCGTACTCGGCGTAGAAGGAGCGGCGCTGGGTCTGGATGTAGGGGCCCACGGGGCCGCCCACGTCGGGACCTTCGTCCCAGGTCAGGCCGCAGGAGCGCATGGTATTATAGATGATCTCGGTGGCGTCCTCCACCAGACGGCCCTGGTCGGTGTCCTCAATGCGGAGGATGAACTTGCCGCCGGCGTGGCGGGCGATGAGGTAGGTGTACAGGGCGGTGCGGAGATTGCCCACGTGCATGTAGCCCGTGGGAGAGGGGGCGAAGCGGGTGCGCACCCCGTCGTGGGGGATACGGGCTTCCATATCGTCAAACCATTGCTGATTGAGAGCCATGTCAATCAAAACCTCCAGTTTACAGTGTGTCCCCATTATAGCCTCCAGGGGACGGTTTGGCAAGAGGCAGACAGATTGCACAAGGAAATGGCGGGAAAAAGAGTAAAAAATAGATAGGTGAATCTGGGCGTTTTTTCTTGACGAGAGGACGATTTTGTGCTACAATCCCAAATTGTGCTGATATGCCAAAAAGGAGGTCTGCTTGGATGCTGACCAAACTGGAACAAGCCGGCAAGGTTGTGGGCGTCAAGCAGGTTCGCCGGGCCCTGAAAGATGGGCGGGCGACGGGAATCTATCTGGCACGAAATGCCGATCCCGCCCTCACCGAGCCACTGGCTCAACAGGCCCAGGAGCAAGGGGTGGAGGTCCACTGGACGGACACCATGAAGGCTCTGGGACATGCCTGCGGCATTGCCGTGGGAGCCGCTGTAGCGGCAACTGTATAATTTCTTCGGTTTTAGCGAATAATCTACGGAGAGTTCGTTAAAATATATATTCATTGAAAGGAGGAAAATCATGCCTACTTTTAACCAATTGGTGCGCAAGGGCCGTGAGAAGACTACCTACAAGTCCAACTCTCCCGCCATGCAGCATGGTCTGAACACCCTGAAGAACAAGGAGACTGACCTGCCCTCCCCTCAGAAGCGCGGCGTCTGCACTGCCGTTCGTACTTCCACTCCTAAGAAGCCGAACTCCGCTCTGCGTAAGATCGCTCGTGTGCGTCTGACCAACGGCTATGAGGTGACCGCCTACATCCCCGGTGTTGGCCACAACCTGCAGGAGCACTCCGTGGTGCTGATCCGCGGCGGCCGTGTTAAGGACCTCCCCGGCGTGCGTTACCACATCATCCGCGGCACTCTGGATACCCAGGGCGTCAATGGCCGTATGCAGGCCCGTTCCAAGTACGGTGCCAAGCGTCCCAAGGCCGGCAAGGGCGGCGCTAAGAAGTAATTCTTACCCCACCTGTGCATCTAACTTGCTTACTGCGCTGACTGCGCAAGGCAAACTGCGCCTTGCCGAGCGTTTATTCCATATATATGTGGGTAGACCTCGGACAGGCATGACACAAGCCCCGGCCATCGGGGCCTGAGTACCTATGAATTCTATTTTATTAAGAAGGAGGGAAGCAAAGTGCCCAGAAGAGGAAACGTACCCAAGCGGGAGGTTCTGCCCGATCCGCTGTATAATTCCGTCTTAGTCACTAAGCTCGTTAACAGCATCATGCTGGACGGCAAGAAGGGTGTTGCCCAGAAGGTCGTCTACGGTGCCTTTGACATCATCAAAGAGAAGACCGGCCAGGAGCCCCTGGAGGTGTTCAACGCTGCCATCGAGAACATCATGCCTTCTCTGGAGACCAAGTCCCGTCGTGTGGGCGGCTCCACCTATCAGGTGCCCATGGAAGTGCGTCCCGAGCGCCGTCAGACCCTGGGTCTGCGCTGGCTGACCACTTACTCCCGCAACCGCGGTGAGAAGACCATGAAGGAGCGTCTGGCTGGCGAGATCATGGACGCCGCCAACAACACCGGCTCCGCCGTGAAGAAGCGTGAGGACACTCACAAGATGGCTGAGGCCAACAAGGCCTTCGCTCACTACCGCTGGTAATCCGGGAGGAACAGAGATATGGCTACTAGAAAGACTTCTCTGCAGAATACCCGTAATATCGGTATCATGGCTCACATCGATGCCGGTAAGACCACTACGACCGAGCGTATCCTGTACTACACCGGCGTGAACTACAAGATCGGTGAGACCCATGATGGTACCGCCACCATGGACTGGATGGCTCAGGAGCAGGAGCGTGGTATCACCATCACCTCCGCTGCTACCACCTGTTTCTGGGCTGGTTCTGCTCAGCAGTTCCCCCAGACTCGTATCAACATCATCGACACCCCGGGCCACGTGGACTTCACCGTTGAGGTGGAGCGCTCCCTGCGCGTGCTGGACGGCTCTGTGACCGTCATGTGCGCCAAGGGCGGCGTGGAGCCCCAGTCCGAGACTGTGTGGCGTCAGGCCGACCACTACCGGGTGCCTCGCATGATCTACGTCAACAAGATGGACATCATGGGCGCCGACTTCTACAACGTGCTGAACATGATCCACGATCGTCTCAAGTGCAACGCTGTGCCCATCCAGCTGCCCATCGGCGCTGAGGACACCTTCCGCGGCATCATCGACCTGGTGGAGATGAAGGCCGACGTGTACTATGATGATCTGGGCAAGGACATGCGCGTGGAGGAGATCCCCGCCGACATGATGGAGCTGGCCCAGGAGTACCGGACCAAGCTCATCGACGCCTGCGCCGACATCGACGACGAGATCATGATGCTGGCTCTGGAGGAGGAAGAGATCCCCACCGATATGATCCGCAAGGCTCTGCGCAAGGGTACCATCGACAACCTGCTGGTGCCCGTGGTGTGCGGTACTTCTTACCGCAACAAGGGCGTGCAGAAGCTGCTGGACGCTATCGTGGACTTCATGCCCTCCCCCCTGGACATCCCCGCCATCAAGGGCGTGGATCCCGAGACCGAGGAAGAGGACGAGCGTCCCGCCGACGACAACGCCCCCTTCTCCGCTCTGGCCTTTAAGATCATGACCGACCCCTATGTGGGCCGTCTGTCCTTCATCCGTGTCTACTCTGGTAAGCTGACCACCGGTTCCACCGTGCTCAACTCCACCAAGAAGCAGAAGGAGCGCATTGGCCGCATCCTCCAGATGCACGCCAATCACCGTGAGGACATCGAGGAGGTCTTCTCCGGCGATATCGCCGCCGTTGTGGGTCTGAAGAACACCACCACCGGCGATACCCTGTGTGTGGACGACCACCCCATCATTCTGGAGTCCATGGAGTTCCCCGAGCCCGTTATCCGCGTGGCCATCGAGCCCAAGACCAAGGCTGGTCAGGAGAAGATGGGCATCGCTCTGGCCAAGCTGGCTGAGGAGGACCCCACCTTCAAGACCTACACCGATGAGGAGACTGGTCAGACCATCATCGCCGGCATGGGCGAGCTCCACCTGGAGATCATCGTGGACCGTCTGCTGCGTGAGTACAAGGTGGAGGCCAACGTGGGCGCTCCCCAGGTTGCCTACAAGGAGACCATCAAGAAGAGCGTGGAGCAGGACACCAAGTATGCCCGTCAGTCCGGCGGTAAGGGCCAGTACGGCCACGTCCGCATCACTGTGGAGCCCAACGAGCCTGGCAAGGGCTATGAGTTCCTCAATGAGATCACCGGCGGTGTCATTCCCAAGGAGTATATCCCCGCTGTTGACGCTGGTATCCAGGGTGCCATGCAGGCCGGTGTTCTGGCCGGCTACCCCGTGGTTGACGTGAAGGTCCACCTGACCTTCGGTTCTTACCACGAAGTGGACTCCTCTGAGATGGCCTTTAAGATTGCCGGTTCCATGGCCTTTAAGGAGGCCTGCCGCAAGGCTGGCGCCTGCCTGCTGGAGCCCATCATGAAGGTTTCCGTCATCGTGCCCGAGGACTACATGGGCGACGTCATTGGTGACCTGAACAGCCGCCGTGGCCAGATTCTGGGCATGGAAGCTCGTCCCGGCGCCCAGCAGATCGACGCTCTGGTGCCTCTGAGCGAGATGTTTGGCTACGCCACCGACCTGCGTTCCCGCACTCAGGGCCGTGGCCAGTACTCCATGGAGCCCCACAGCTATCTGGAGATCCCCAAGAACATCGCTGAGAAGATCATTGCCCAGCGTGGTCGTAAGGACGACTAAAAATCTTAAGAGCTGGGAAAAAATCTGTTGATTTTTTCCCGGCGATAGGATAAAATAGGCCCATCATGGGTCTAGATGAATGAATCCAATTTTATTGAAGTATAAGGAGGAAACTCAAAATGGCTAAGCAAAAGTTTGAGCGTACTAAGCCCCACGTCAACATCGGCACCATCGGCCACGTTGACCACGGCAAGACCACCCTGACCGCTGCCATCACCAAGTACCTGGCTCTGAAGGGTCAGGCTCAGTACGAGGACTATTCCAGCATCGACAAGGCTCCCGAGGAGCGTGAGCGTGGTATCACCATCAACACCGCCCACGTGGAGTACGAGACCGACGCTCGTCACTATGCCCACGTTGACTGCCCGGGCCACGCCGACTATATCAAGAACATGATCACCGGCGCTGCTCAGATGGACGGCGCTATCCTGGTTATCGCTGCTACCGACGGCCCCATGGCTCAGACCCGTGAGCACATCCTGCTGGCCCGTCAGGTGGGCGTGCCCGCCATGGTCGTGTTCCTGAACAAGTGCGACCAGGTTGACGACGAGGAGCTGCTGGAGCTGGTGGAGATGGAGGTCCGCGAGACCCTGTCCGAGTACGAGTTCCCCGGCGACGAGATCCCCGTCATCAAGGGTTCCGCTCTGAACGCTCTGACCTGCGAGTCCGGCGACATCAACGATCCCGACTTCGCCTGCATCAAGGAGCTGATGGACGCTGTTGACAGCTACATCCCCACTCCCGACCGTAAGGCTGACCTGCCCTTCCTGATGCCCGTTGAGGACGTGTTCACCATCACCGGCCGTGGCACCGTTGCTACCGGTCGTGTGGAGCGTGGCCAGGTCAAGATGGGCGACAAGGTGGAGATCGTTGGTCTGTCCGAGGAGAAGAAGGACACCACCATCACCGGCATCGAGATGTTCCGCAAGCTGCTGGACTACGCTGAGGCTGGCGACAACATCGGCGCTCTGCTGCGTGGTATCGACAAGAAGGAGGTCGAGCGTGGCCAGGTTCTGTGTGCTCCCGGCTCCATTCACCCCCACACCAAGTTCGTTGGCCAGGTGTACGTCCTGTCCAAGGAGGAAGGCGGCCGTCACACCCCCTTCTTCAACAACTATCGTCCTCAGTTCTACTTCCGTACCACCGACGTGACCGGCGTCATCACTCTGCCCGAGGGCACTGAGATGTGCATGCCCGGCGATAACGTCGACATGAACGTTGAGCTGATCACCCCCATCGCCATCGAGAAGGGCCTGCGCTTCGCTATCCGTGAGGGCGGCCGTACCGTTGGCTCCGGTGTTGTTATCGACGTCATCAACGACTAATTTTTAGTTGTTCCCAAAAGAGCGGCCTTCGGGCCGCTCTTTTATTTTACACAGCAAAAATAATTTAAAAACAAAAAGTGAAATACGAAAAAT
>NZ_SJOS01000028.1:0-32661 GCF_012027765.1 Pseudoflavonifractor sp. SW1122
GGTTGAAACAGCAGATTTTCTTTTGAATGATAAAAGCCCTCGGCAGAGTTTCCCCGCCCTGAGGGGCGGGGAAATAAAATGAAATCTGTTTTTTCCGGGGACATGCGCCTCGGGAAAAACACTTCTCAGCCCGCCAGTGTGGAATTGGGTCGCCCTTTGACCCAATTATGCATGCAGCGGGCTGCATCCCCTCGAAAAAATGCTGGCATTTTTTCGAAAAAATAGGCCGCACAGCCAAAGCTGTGCGGCCTACTTTTTTGCAGACTGAAATTAGTCGGCGGGAGCGATGGCGCCCACGGGGCAGGTGCCGGCGCAAGCGCCGCAGTCGATGCAAGTACCAGCGTCGATCTGCATGTGATCGTCACCCATGGAAATAGCGCCCACGGGGCAAGCGGACTCGCAGGAGCCGCAGGACACGCAGGTGTCATTGATTGCATGTGCCATGTAAAATACACCTCCATCATTAGAGTTAGAACCATTCTCATTGTAGCATAACTGGCGAAAAATGCAACAAGGAATTTTGGGAAATGGACGAGGGAGAAAAATCTGGCCACAGGGGTATAAACTGGGGAAAAGCAACCCATGATTGGAGGGAAGACAGGAGGGATTCCATGGAAGACAGGAAGAAATGGAAGGAACGTTCCCCAGTGGGGAAGAAGGGCGGCCTGCCCCGGGATTCTGCGGGGTGGGGCGGAGAGATGCAAGCCACCCGGGCGGAACGGGCCAGAGTGCGGGAGGGTGGGGAGACCAAGCTCACCGACCGCTACTCCCGGGACCTCACCCGTCTGGCGGCCATGGGTGCCCTGGACCCTCTCATTGGACGGGACGAGGAGGTGGGCCGGGTGGTGCAGATCCTCTCCCGGCGCACCAAAAATAACCCCGCCCTGGTGGGAGAGCCAGGGGTGGGCAAAACCGCTGTGGCTGAGGGCCTGGCTATGCGCATGGCTTCCGGACAGGTGCCCCCGGTGCTGCGGGGCAAGCGACTTTTGTCCCTGGACCTGGTGTCCATGGTGGCGGGCACCAAGTACCGGGGTGAATTTGAAGATCGGGTGAACCAAATCCTGGCGGAGGTACACCGGGCGGGCAACGTCATCCTCTTTTTGGACGAGCTGCACAACATTGTGGGCGCGGGCTCGGCGGAAGGGGCCATTGACGCCGCCAACATTTTAAAGCCCGCCTTAGGGCGGGGTGAAATCCAGGTGGTGGGAGCCACCACTCTGGAGGAGTACCGGAAGTATATCGAGAAGGACTCCGCCCTGGAGCGGCGGTTCCAGCCCGTGCGGGTGGGGGAGCCCACCCCGGAGCAGACCCTGGAGATTTTGAAGGGAATCCGCCCCCGGTATGAGGCCCACCACGGCATTGTCATCACTGACCGGGCCCTTCAGGCGGCGGTGGAGCTGTCCCGGCGCTACCTCCCCGACCGCTTCCTGCCGGACAAGGCCATTGACCTCATGGACGAGGGGGCGGCCAAGCTGCGGATGCAGGGGGAAGTGCCCCACTCCCTGCGGGGCCTCATGGGCCGCATTGAACAGGCCGCCCGGGAGCGGCGGGCAGCCGCAGCGGAGCAGAATTACGAGCGGGCCGCCATGCTCCGGGATGCCGAGTGGGACTTCCGGGGGGAGCTGGAGCGGAAGCTGGCCCGGAAGCAACTGGCCCCCCACCAGCAGTTGGAGCCGGAGCACATCGCCTCGGTGGTGGCCCAGTGGACGGGGATCCCGGTGGAGACGGTGACCAAGGGGGAGGCCCGGCGGTTGCTGGAGCTGGAGGACGAGCTGCGGGCCCGGGTGGTGGGCCAGGACCAGGCGGTGGCGGCGGTGTCCGCCGCCATCCGCCGCAGCCGGGTAGGGCTCAAGGAGCCCAACCGCCCGGTGGGGGTGTTCCTCTTCCTGGGCCCCACCGGAGTGGGGAAGACCGAGCTGTGTCGGGCTCTGGCCGCCGCCCTCTTCGGCAGCGAGGAGGCCATTGTCCGTTTCGATATGTCCGAGTATATGGAGAAGCACTCGGTGTCCCGGCTGGTGGGTGCGCCCCCCGGCTATGTGGGCCACGAGGAGGGGGGACAGCTCACCGAGCGGGTGCGCCGCCGCCCCTGGTCGGTGGTGCTCTTTGACGAGCTGGAAAAGGCCCACTCCGATCTGCACAACATCCTGTTACAGGTCATGGAGGACGGGGTGCTCACCGACGGACTGGGGCGAAAGACGGACTTCCGCAACACCGTGGTGGTGATGACCTCCAACGTGGGGGCCCGCCACATGGTCAGCCACACGCCCCCCATGGGCTTTGCCGGGGGAGACCTGGACGCCTACCGCACCCGGGCCGTGATGGAGGAACTCAGACGCCAGTTCCCGCCGGAATTTCTCAACCGCCTGGACGAGGTGGTGCTCTTCCACCGCCTGGACCAGCCCCACTTGGAGCGCATCGCCGGGCGGCTGCTGGGTGGCCTGGAGGGCCGTTTGGCCGCACTGGGGGTGGGGCTCAAGGCAGACGAGAAGGCGGTGTCCCTGCTGGCCAGCCCCATGGAAGAGCGGGAGCGGGACCAGGGGGCCCGTCCCATCCGCCGCTCGGTGCGCCGCCGGGTGGAGGAGCCCGCCGCCCAGATGCTCCTCTCCCGGGACCTGGAGCGGGGAGACGTGCTGTGCCTGGGGGTGGAGGAGGAACAGCTGGTGCTCCACCGGGAGAAAAAGCAAATCTGAATGCGCAGCGGGCCGTCTCTCCAGTGAGATGGCCCGCTGTCTTTGTATGAATATGCATATATACGTGAATAAACCCCGGATATTGTGGAATATTACCCATAGAATTTTGGGAACAATTGAATAGTTATGCAAAATGGGGGTTGCAATTTTCCAGAAGAAGGGGTATACTCTACTTCACTAAGACAGAGAAACGCATTGGAGGAATGCAACCATGGCAGAAGTGAAAAAAGTAGTGCTGGCCTATTCCGGCGGCTTGGATACATCCATCATCATCCCCTGGCTGAAGGAGAACTACGGCAACCCTGAGATCATCGCCGTGTCCGGCGACGTGGGCCAGGGCACCGAGCTGGACGGCCTGGAGGAGAAGGCCATCAAGACCGGCGCCTCCAAGCTGTACGTGGAGGACCTCACCGACGAGATGGTGGACGACGTGATCATCCCCTCCATGATGATGGGGGCCAAGTATGAGGACTATCTGCTGGGCACCGCCTTCGCCCGGCCCATCATCGCCAAGCGTCTGGTGGAGATCGCCAAGGCCGAGGGCGCCGACGCCATCTGCCACGGCTGCACTGGCAAGGGCAACGACCAGGTGCGGTTCGAGCTGGCCATCAAGCGCTTTGCCCCGGAGATGACCATCATCGCCCCCTGGCGGGAGTGGGACATCAAGGGCCGGGAAGAGGAGATCGCCTACGCCGAGGCCCACAACGTGCCGTTGAAGATCAGCCGGGAGACCAACTACTCCAAGGATAAGAACCTGTGGCACCTGTCCCACGAGGGCCTGGACCTGGAGGACCCCGCCAACGAGCCCCAGTACGACAAGCCCGGCTTCCTGGAGATGGGCGTGTCCCCCGCCATGGCCCCCGACCAGGCGACTTATGTGACCATCGACTTTGAGAAGGGCTGGCCCGTGGCGGTGGACGGCCAGAAGATGAAGGCCAGCGACATCATCCGCAAGCTCAACGAGCTGGGCGGGGCCAACGGCATCGGCCTGCTGGACATTGTGGAGAACCGTCTGGTGGGTATGAAGGACCGGGGCGTGTACGAGACGCCCGGCGGCACCATCCTCTACCGGGCCCACGAGGTGCTGGAGATGATCACCATCGACAAGGACACCAAGCACATGAAGCAGAAGCTGGCCATCGACTTTGCCGACCTCATCTACAACGGCAAGTGGTTCACCCCCCTGCGGGAGGCCCTCCAGGCCTTCGCCGTGAAGACCCAGGAGTTCGTCACCGGCACCGTGAAGCTGAAGCTGTACAAGGGCAATATCATCACCTCTTCCGTCACCTCTCCCTGTTCTCTCTATTCCGAGAACCTGGTGACCTTTGAGGAGAGCGACTACAACCAGGACGACGCCACCGGATTCATCAATCTGTGGGGTCTGCCTGACACCGTGCAGGCGCTGCGGGAGCAGGGCAAGCTGTAATAATAGAGTGGCGTCGTCCTGCTCTGGCGGAGCCAGAGACGGCGCGAGTGCGCCGCCAATGGCCGTAGGCCATTGAAATCGCCGGAATTCACTTCTGGCGATTTGAGTGAAATCGAGGGGCCCCCGGCGAGTTTGCTCGCTGGGGAGGGACGCCACCGGATTTATCAATCTGTGGGGTCTGCCCGACACCGTGCAGGCGCTGCGGGAGCAGGGAAAGCTGTAATAACCTTTTGCGTAGAGGAGGGCTTTTCGCTCTCACCTCAGACGCTCAAAACTCTCTTGGTATAGAGCCTCGCAGAGTTCCGTCACCCGCAGGTGACGGAATAAAATGAAATCCCGTCATTTCCGGGGACATGCGCATCGGAAATGACACTTCTCATGACGGGTGGGGTGACTTTTTCGTAAGAAATCGAACCCCATCCGTCATGCAATCCTTTCGCCAAAGAAGTCTTGGGACTTCTTTGGCATGTTGCGCAGGGGCGGTTATCCTCCGCCCCTGCTGTGGTTTATTTTTCCGAAAGGCTGTGTTATTATGAAACTATGGGCAGGACGCTTCCAGAAGGAAACGGATACACAGGTCAACGACTTCAACTCCTCCATCACCTTTGACGCCCGCCTCTATGAACAGGATATCCGTGGCTCCATCGCCCACGCCACCATGCTGGGCCGTCAGGGCATCATTGAAGAGCACGAGGCGGAGAAGATTGTGGAGGGCCTGAAGGCCATTTTGGAGGACATCGAGGACGAGAAGGTGGAGTTCTCTCTGGACAACGAGGACATCCACATGAACATCGAGGCCCTCCTCACCCAGCGCATCGGCCAGACGGGCAAGCGTCTGCACACTGGACGCAGCCGTAACGACCAGGTGGCCACCGACTTCCGCCTGTATGTCAAGGAGCAGATTCCCACCATCATTGACATGATTGTGGATTTGCAGAAGGTGCTCATCCGTAAGGCCAAGGCCAATGTACATACGGTGATGCCCGGCTACACCCACTTGCAGCGGGCGCAGCCCACCACCTTCGGCCACTACATGATGGCCTACGCCAACATGCTGCGCCGGGATGTGACCCGGCTGGAGGACTGCCTGGAGCGCATGGACGAGTGCCCCCTGGGCGCCGGAGCTCTGGCCACCTCCACCTATCCCGTGGACCGGTTCCAGACCGCTGCCGCCCTGGGCTTCACTAAGCCCTGTGACAACTCCATGGACGCTGTGTCCGACCGGGACTACGCCATTGAGTTGCTCTCTAGCCTGTCCATCCTCATGATGCACCTGTCCCGGTTCTCCGAGGAGATCATTCTGTGGTGCTCCTGGGAGTTCAAGTTCGTGGACCTGGACGACGCCTACTCCACCGGCTCCTCCATCATGCCCCAGAAGAAGAATCCCGACGTGGCCGAGCTGGTCCGGGGCAAGACGGGGCGGGTGTACGGCTCCCTCATCACCCTGCTCACCGTGATGAAGGGTCTGCCCCTGGCCTACAACAAGGACATGCAGGAGGATAAGGAGCCGGTGTTTGACGCCATCGACACCGTGGAGCTGTGCGTGCCCGTGTTCGGGGCCATGCTGGACACCCTGACCGTGCGGCCCAAGAACATGTCCAAGGCGGCCTCCGGCGGCTTCATCAACGCCACCGACTGCGCCGACTACCTGGTGAAGAAGGGAATGCCCTTCCGGGAGGCCTATATGATTGTGGGCCGCCTGGTGAATATGTGCATCAAGTCCGGGGAGAGCCTGGACACCCTGCCGTTGAAGGACTTCCGCTCCATCAGCGCTCTGTTTGACGAGGACGTGTACGAGGCCCTCCAGCTCAAGACCTGCGTCAACGGCCGCACCGTGTACGGCGGCCCCTCGGAGGAGTCTGTCAACCAGCAAATTCAGCTCATGGAGGAGTTTGTCGCCCTCCACAGTCCAAAGCAATAAGGAGAGATTGCATATGAAAACCATTTCCGGCGGTGTCACCGCCCCCAAAGGCTTCCGGGCCGCTGGGGTGTACTGCGGGGTCAAGGCCAGCCATGCAGGGGTGCCCGGCACCCAAGGCAAGCCTGACCTGGCCATGATCGTGTCCGACTGCGAGTGTACCGCCGCCGCCACCTATACCCTAAACCGGGTGAAGGCCGCCCCTCTCTATGTGACCATGGGCCACCTGGAGGACGGGGTGTGCCGGGGCATTGTGGCCAACAGCGGCAACGCCAACGCCTGTGCCCCCCTCAGCCACGAAAACGCCGAGAAGATGTGTGAGCTGGCCGCCGACGCCACCGGGCTCAAGCCCCAGGACTTCGCTGTGGCCTCCACTGGCGTCATCGGCCAGACCCTGAACGTCGCCGCCATCCAGCGGGGGATGCCCCAGGTGGCCGGGGAGCTGTCCTATGAGGGCTCCGACGCCGCCGCCCACGCCATCATGACCACCGACACGGTGAAAAAGGAGATCGCCGTCACCGTCACCATCGGCGGCAAGCCGGTGACGGTGGGCGCCATTGCCAAGGGCTCCGGCATGATTCACCCCAACATGGGCACTATGCTGTGCTTTATCACCACCGACTGCGCCATCACCTCGGAGATGCTCTCTGACGCCCTCCACGACATTGTGCCCCGCACCTTCAACCGGGTCACCGTGGACGGGGACACCTCCACCAACGACATGTGTGTGGTGCTGGCCAACGGCATGGCAGAGAACACCCAGATCGAGTGGAAGGACGACGACTACACCCTCTTCTACAAGGCCCTGTACCAGGTGTGCGAGACCATGGCCCGTTCCATCGCCGGGGACGGCGAGGGCGCCAGCCGCCTCATCACCTGCACCGTCACCGGGGCACGCAGCGAGGAGGCTGCCGAGCGCCTTTCTAAGGCCGTGGTGGGGTCCTCCCTGGTGAAGGCCGCCATGTTTGGCGCCGACGCCAACTGGGGCCGGGTGCTGTGCGCCATGGGCTACTCCAAGGCCCCCTTCCGCCCCGAGTATGTGGACGTGTCCTTCTCCTCTGTCCAGGGCGAGATTCTGGTGTGCCAGCATGGCACCGGGGTGGACTTTGACGAGGACCTGGCCAAGAAGATTCTCAGCCAGGACGAGGTGGTCATTGCGGTCAACCTCCACGAGGGAGACGACCACGCCACTTGTTGGGGCTGCGACTTGACCTATGAGTATGTAAAAATCAACGGAGATTACCGCTCCTGATAAAAACGAAGGTGCTGAACATGGCTTATACACTGGCAGACCGGGCCCAAGTACTGGCTGAGGCTCTGCCCTACATTCAGAAATACAACGGCAAGACCATTGTGGTCAAATACGGCGGCAACGCCATGATCTCCCAGGAGCTGCGGGAAGCTGTCATCTCTGACATCATTCTCCTGTCCCTGGTCGGGCTAAATGTGGTGGTGGTCCACGGGGGCGGCCCCGAAATTAACCAGATGCTCAAACGCCTGGGTAAAGAGGGAAAATTCGTGGACGGCCTGCGCTACACCGACGAGGAGACCATGGACGTGGTGCAGCAGGTGCTGTGCGGCAAGGTGAACAAGGACCTGGTGGCCACCCTCAACCGCATGGGCGGCCGGGCCCTGGGGCTGTGCGGTATGGACGCCCAGCTGTTCCAGGCGGTGCAGCTGGACGAAAAATACGGCCTGGTGGGGGAGATCACCCACGTCAACCCCAAGGCGGTGCAGGATGCTCTGGCCATGGGGTATATCCCTGTGGTGTCCACCGTGGCCCTGGGCACCGATGCAGACACCGCCTATAACATCAACGCTGACACCGCCGCCGCCAAGCTGGCGGTGGCCCTGGGGGCGGAGAAGCTGGTGCTGCTCACCGACGTGCGGGGCCTGCTGCGAGACCCCAAGGATGAGTCCACCCTCATCCATTCTGTGGGGGTGTCTGAGATTCCCGGCCTCATCAAGGACGGCATCATCAGCGGCGGCATGATCCCCAAGATCGACTGTGCCGTGGAGGCGGTGCGCTCAGGGGTCAACTCCACCGTCATCCTGGACGGGCGCATTCCCCACTCTATTTTGATCGAATTGCTCTCCGACGACGGAGCGGGCACCATGCTGGTGCGATGAAGGAGGAGAAACCCATGAACACACAACAGCTGATGGACTTGGACCATCAATATTTGGTACAGACCTATGGCCGCAACCCCATCGCCCTGGACCACGGGCTGGGGGCCACCCTGTATGACCTGGAGGGCAAGGAGTACATCGACTTCGCCTCCGGCATCGGCGTGTTGTCCCTGGGCACCGCCCACCCCAAGTGGCTGGCGGCGGTGACCATGCAGGCGGCCAAGCTGGGCCACGCCTCCAATCTGTACTACACCCAGCCCTACGCCCAGCTGGCAGAGAAGCTGTGCACCCGGTCCGGCATGTCCGCCGCCTTCTTCGGCAACTCCGGTGCCGAGGGCAACGAGGGTATCATCAAGCTGGCCCGCAAGTACTCCTTTGACAAGTACGGCAAGGGGAGAGGCACTGTCATCACCCTCCACCGCTCCTTCCACGGCCGCACCATCACCACCCTGGCCGCCAACGGCCAGGAGGTGTTCCACCAGTATTTCTTCCCCTTCACGGAAGGATTCCGCAGCGCCGACCCCACCATGGAGGCCATCCAGGAGGTGGCGGGCCACGACGTGTGCGCTGTGCTGCTGGAGCTGGTGCAGGGCGAGGGCGGCGTGCTGCCCATGGACAAGGAATTTGTCCAGCAGCTGGCCCAGCTGTGTGAGAAGCGGGACTGGCTGCTGCTGGTGGATGAGGTACAGACGGGCATTGGCCGCACCGGCACCCTCTTTGCCTTCCAGCAGTACGGCATTCAGCCCGATGCCTGCTCCTTTGCCAAGGGCATTGCCGGGGGCCTGCCCATGGGCGGCTTCCTGGTCAACGAGAAGTGCCGCAACATCCTGGGCCCCGGCACCCACGGCTCCACCTTTGGTGGCAACCCCGTGAGCGCCGCCGCTGGCTGCGCCGTGCTGGAGGTGCTGGACGACGCCACCATCGCCCAGGTCAAGGAGAAGGGCGCTTATATCCGCCAGTCCATTGAGGACATGCATCTGCCCTGCCTGGGTAAGACCCGGGGCTTGGGTCTGATGATCGGCATTGATGTGGCGGAAGGCTACAACAACAAGGAACTGTGCGCCAAGCTCAATGTGGCCGGGCTGCTCACCCTCACCGCCGGAACCGGGCTGCGGTTCCTGCCCCCGCTGCTCATCACCCAGGAGGAGATGGACAAGGGCCTGAGCGTGTTCCACGACGTGCTGTCCAAGGTATAATATGGTTCCCAGGGAGGTTCGAAGAATGAAAAAGGATTTACTCAAGCTGTTGGATTTGAGCGGGGAGGACATCAAGGAGATTCTGGACACCGCCGACCAGATGAAGTACAGCCAGAAGCATGGCATTCCCCACGATGCGCTGCGGGGCAAGACCCTGGCCATGATCTTTGAGAAGAACTCCACCCGCACCCGTGTCTCCTTTGAGGTGGGCATGTACCAGCTGGGCGGCCACGCCCTGTTCCTCTCCGGCAAGGAGAGCCAGATCGGCCGAGGCGAGCCCATTGAGGACACCGCCCGGGTGCTGGCTCGCTACTGCGACGGCATCATGATTCGAACCTACTCCCAGGAGGAGGTGGAGGCTCTGGCCAAGTATGCCTCCATCCCCGTCATCAACGGCCTCACCGATTTTGCCCACCCCTGCCAGGTGCTGGCGGACCTGATGACCATCCGGGAGAAGATGACCCGGCTGGAGGGGCTGAAGATGGCCTTCATCGGGGACGGCAACAACATGGCAAACTCCCTCATCGTGGGCGGCCTCAAGTGCGGCATGGATGTGTCCGTGGCCTGTCCCCAGGGGTACGACCCGGACCCCCGGGTGCTGGACTTTGCCGCCACCGTGGAGGGGCCCAAGTTCCAGCTGTGCCGCAAGCCGGAGGACGCCGTGGTGGACGCCGACGTGGTCATCACCGACGTGTGGGCCTCCATGGGTCAGGAGGAGGAGCGTGCCGAGCGTGCCCGTGCCTTTGCCGGGTACTGCATCGACGACAAGCTCCTGTCTCTGGCCAAGCCTGGGTGCATGGTGCAGCACTGTCTGCCCGCCCACCGGGGGGAGGAGATCACCGCCGAGGTGTTCGAGGCCCACGCCGACGAGATCTTCGAGGAGGCGGAGAACCGGCTCCACGCCCAGAAGGCGGTTATGTACTTGCTGATGAAATGACGAAAAAGCGGTCCTCCCGGGGATGGGAGGACCGCTTTGGTTTTGCTGTGCGTTATACTTTGTAGAGGTAGATCCACTGATAGCCCAGATGGCTGAGCGAGCCCGACCGGATGGGCACTCGCAGGGGGTTAAACGCCCGGTAGGGCTCCCCCAGGCGGCAGACGTAGGTCACACCATCCACCTCAATCACCGGCTCCATGCCCGGCTCCAGCAGGGTGACCCCCTTGCCCTCCTGGGTGAAGTGGAGAATCAGCTGGTGAGAGAACTCTCCGGGGGTGGTGATGGGGTCGGTGGGCTCAATGTACATGTCGTGGTTGTAAGGCAGCAGTTTCATGGTGGCACCTCCCGGCCATGGCACAACGAAAAAACCCGCAAAAAAGGTGTGGCCCTTTCTTGCGGGTTTGCGTACAGGGCTCAGCTCAAATGCCCAAATAGCTCTTGAGCAGCGTCTGCAACAGCTCGTCCCGGTCCAGCTTGCGAATCAGGGCCCGGGCGTTGTTGTGGTTGGTGATGTAGGTGGGGTCTTCACTGAGGATGTAGCCCACCAGCTGGTTGATGGGATTGTAGCCCTTCTCCTGCAAGGAGGCGTAGACGGAACTGAGGATGGAGTGAATCTCGTCGTCCTTGTTCATATTGACGCTGAACTTGCGGGTATAATCAATATCATTCATTGGGAGCACCCCCGATAAAAATCTTCCAATCCGATTCATCGGATGAAAGTATTGTACCCCAAACGGGGCGAATTGTAAAGAGGGAGGAGGAAAAAACCCGTGGCAACCCAGGAAATGGATTGCCACGGGAAATAACTTGAAAACGCTTTTTGTGTAAAAAGCCTCGCAGAGTTCCGTCGCCCGCAGGTGACGGAATAAATTGAGATTTCGTATTTTCCCAGGACATGTGCATGGGAAAATACACTTCTCAGGCCGCAAACGTGCGAGCGCAAGCGAGTGCGATGCAGCGGACTGCAACTCTCTCACGAAAATGCTCGCATTTTCGTGAAGCGTCAGCCCATACGCTTGACTGCCACCACGTAGTTGCCGTAATAGCCGCCGAAGAGGGTGTCGGTGCGCACGGTGTTGCTGGTGGTAGAGGCGTGGAGCACAGTGTTGTCGCCGATGTACATCAGCACGTGGGTGGTGGGCAGGGTGCCGCCGGAGTAGTCATACTTGGAGTCGAAGATGTACACCAAGTCGCCGGGCTGCATCTCGTCCACGGAGACGAAACGACCGCTGTTGTAGTACTGGCTGGAAGAGCCACGGGCGATGGACACGCCCAGCTGGTTGAACACGTAGTAGAACAGGCCGGAGCAGTCGAAACTGTTGGGGCCGGCTGCGCCGTATACGTAGGGCTTGCCCAGCTGCTGCTTGGCCAGGGCCACAGCCTGCTCTCCGATGGAGGAGGTGGAGCTGTTGCCGCCGTCATTGTTGCCGCCATCCTTGATGGAGACGTACTCAGCGCTGACATAGCCCACGCCGTTCTTGTAGGAGATCTTGTACCAGCCGTTGCTGCTGCCCAGGATGGTCACAGAGTTGCCCTTGTACAGCAGGCCCAGACGGGAGTAGCCGGTGCCAGCACCGGAGCGCACGTTCAGGGCATCGGCGGTGATGGTGCCGATGGACTGGGTGTCGCTGCTGCCGGAGTCGGAGCCGCCGGAATTGCCGGAGTTGCCGTCATTCCAGGTGATGTACTCAGCGCAGACAAAGGCGCTGCCGCTGCCGTAGGAGATCTTGTACCAGCCATTGCCGCAGTCGGCCAAAATGGACACGGAGTTACCATTGTACAGGTAGCCCACACGGGAATAGCCGGTGCCAGCGCCGGAGCGCACATTCAGGCAGGCGGTGTTGACGGTGCCGGTGCCAATGGGGTTGGAGCTGCCGGAGTCGGAGCCGCCGGAGCTGCCGGACACCTTCACCCACTCGGCGGACACGTAGCCGGAGTAGCCAGCGCCGGTGATCTTATACCAGCCGTTGCCGCAGTCCTCCTGGATGATCAGAGTGGTGCCCTTGTACACCAGACCCTTGCTGGCGTAGCCAGTGCCGGCGCCAGAGCGGACATGGAGGGCGTCGGCGGTGACGGTGCACTGACCCACCACAGCCTCGCTGCCGGTGAGGGTCACATCCAGCCAGTCGGCGGACATGTAGCCCACCTGATCGCCGTAAGAGACCTTGTACCAGCCGTCCAACTCCTCCAGGAGGGTGACGACGCTGTTGTGGGGGGCCAGGGTGAGAATGCTGGAGTTGGTGTTGGCCTGGCTGCGCAGGCGCAGGGCATCTGCCGTCACGGTACCGGTGCCAATGGAAGCCATGGCAATGCCGGTGGTCATGACCAATGCAAGGCCGGTGATGGCGGCGACCTTGATCAGTCCCTTCTTACTGTGCATGGGTTTCAGCCTCCTGTTGGTTTGGTTATTTTCCAGACAGGGCACGCATCAGCCAGATGGAGCCCATGTCGATGGCAGAGAACAGATCGGGGAGATCGGACTTCTTCACCACACGGTCCCGGCTCTTCAGGTCGGGGTCGGTGAGCTGAAGCTCCAGATGGACCTTGTCGGCAATCTCCAGATCGCCGGACTTGGTGGTGCTCGTCACCTGGATCATAATGATATACTTATCCGCCATGGACCCGTAGTAGATCAGGTTGTCCTTGCGGCGCAGGGGGTGTCCCTTGTACATGAGAGTGCTGGATTTATCAGCCATGATAGCCTCCTTAGAAGTATGCGAAAGATTCATTGTAACCAATTTGTAACTATTGTAACTCTTTGTTTCCCCTTTGTCAACCATAGATATTGTCGAAAAAGGCCCTCCTGCCACTTTTTTCAGGGCAGAAGGGCCTTTTATCAAGTTCGCATCAGAACCACGGCGAAAAGCACCGCATCCAGAATAACCAGCAGGGGAACCGTCACATAGAACTTGGGCTTTCGGATTTTGTGGTGAAACAGGTACATGCCCGTAAGCCCCCCCACGGCTCCGCCCGCCAGACAGGCAAAGAGGAGGGAGGCCTCGGGAATGCGACGGCGGCCCAGCTTGGCCATGAGCTTGTCCCAGCCGAAGAGGAGCAGGGTGAAGGCGGAGAGTACCCCCAGCCACACCAGCACCAAGTAGACAGGCTTAGTCATGGTGGAGCTGAGACTCCAGGTAGTCCTCATAGCTCATACGCTTGTCAATGAGCTTGCCGTCGGGGGTGAAGTCGAAGATCCGGTTGGCCACGGTCTGCACCAGCTGGTGGTCGTGGGAGGACACCAGCACGTTGCACTTGACGGACTCCAGGCCGTTGTTCAAAGCGGCGATGGACTCCAGGTCCAGGTGGTTGGTGGGCTGGTCCAGCAGCAGCACGTTGGATCCGGACAGCATCATCCGGGAGAGCATGCACCGCACCTTCTCACCACCGGAGAGCACCTTCACGGGCTTGAAGATGTCGTCCCCGGAGAAGAGCATCCGGCCCAGGAAGCCTCGGAGGTAGCTCTCGTGCTGGTCCTCGGAGAACTGGCGCATCCAGTCCAGGATGTTCAGGTCACAGTCGTTGAAGAAGGGGGAGTTGTCCTTGGGGAAGTAGGAGAAGGTGGCGGTCTGGCCCCACTTCACGGTGCCCTCATCGGGCTCCCACTCGCCGGTGAGAATCTTAAAGAGGGCAGTGTGGGCGTTTTCGTTGTCGCCCACAAAGGCGATCTTGTCCCCGTGGCCCACGATGAAGGACACCTTGTCCAGCACCTTCACCCCGTCCACGGTCTTGGACACGTCGGTGACAAAGAGGATGTCCTTGCCCACTTCCCGGTCGGGGGAGAAGCCCACCCAGGGATAGCGGCGGGAGGAGGCGGGCAGCTCCTGGACGGTGAGCTTGTCCAGCAGCTTGCGGCGGGCAGTGGCCTGCTTGGACTTGGACTTGTTGGCGGAGAACCGGGAGATAAACTCCTGGAGTTCCTTGATCTTGTCCTCGTTGCGCTTGTTCTGCTGCTTGATGAGGTTTTGCACCAGCTGGGAGGACTCATACCAGAAGTCGTAGTTGCCCACGTACATCTTGATCTGGTTGTAGTCGATGTCCACGATGTGGGTGCACACGGTGTTGAGGAAGTGACGGTCGTGGCTGACCACGATGACGGTGCCGTCGTAGTCCAGCAGGAAGTCGTTGAGCCACTCCACGGCAGCAATGTCCAGGTTGTTGGTGGGCTCGTCCAGCAGCAGGATGTCGGGGTTGCCGAACAGGGCCTGAGCCAGCAGTACCTTCACCTTGAGACGGGCGTCCAGGGTCTCCATGTTGTAGTCGTGCAGGTCCACCCCAATGCCCAGGCCCTGGAGAATGCGGCTGGCGTCGGACTCGGCCTCGTAGCCGCCCATCTCAGCGTACTCTGCCTGGAGGTCGGCAGCCCGCAGGCCGTCCTCGTCGGTGAAGTCCTCCTTCTCGTAGAGGGCGTTCATCTCCCGGCCAATCTCGTACAGGGTCTGGTTGCCCATGATGACCGTGTCCAGCACGGTGTAGGCGTCATAGGCGTTCTGGTCCTGCTTCAGCACGGACATGCGCACCTTGGGCAGGATGGACACCGAGCCGCTGGTGGGCTCCAGCTGGCCGGAGAGGATTTTCAGAAAGGTGGATTTACCAGCGCCGTTGGCGCCGATGATGCCGTAGCAGTTGCCCCGGGTGAACTGCAGGTCCACGTGGGAGAACAGGGGGGCGCCCTGATAGCTCAGGGACAGATCAGAAACAGTAATCATGTGGGACTCCTTTATGGTGATTCAATGGTTTGTAGACATACTCCTCTACATCCTACCATATGTAACGGGAAAATGGTAGAGTGAATTTTAAGGGATTCCGGAGGGAATCGGGGAAAAGAGACAAAAAACAAGCGGGGATTTCTCCCCGCTTGTGGCTTTTGTTCATGTGTCAGCCCTTGACAGATGCGCAATCCTATGGTATCATTAATTGCTTTTAACATATGGTCCAAAGCCCGGAGAATACTCCCCCAGGCTAAGCACAGTATACCAGACCATACCAGGAAATGCAAGAGCGAATTTTCCGATTGTGACAACAACCCCGGGTGTGCGCAACTGCGTCCACCTGCAAAATTCTTACGAAGTGGAGCGTGATCAGCAAATGGCAAGAGCGGTCAAAGACGTCTATTACGGCAAGACCTTGCGCAAGAGCTTCGCCCGCAGCGAGGAGATTCTGGAGATGCCCTACCTGTTGGAGATCCAGAAGTCTTCCTACAAGTGGTTCTTTGAGACCGGGCTGCAGGAAGTGTTCAACGACGTGGAGGCCATCACCGACTATGCCGGGAACCTGGAGCTGAGCTTTATCGGCTTCTCCATGGACGACCCCCCCAAGTACACCATTGAAGAGTGCAAAGCCCAGGACGCCACCTATGCCGCCCCCATTAAGGTGCAGGTGCGTCTGCGCAACAAGGAGACGGGCGAGATCAAGGAGCAGGAAATCTTCATGGGCGATTTCCCCCTGATGACCGATGCCGGCACCTTCGTCATCAACGGCGCTGAGCGTGTTATCGTCTCCCAGATCGTGCGTTCTCCCGGCGTGTACTACGCCAAGAACGCCGACAAGGCCGACAACATCACCTACGCCTCCACCGTGATTCCCTATCGCGGCGCCTGGCTGGAGTATGAGACCGACCTGTCCGATGTGTTCTATGTGCGTATCGACAAAAACCGCAAGCTGCCCATTACGTGCCTCATCCGTGCTGTAGGTCCCAAGACCGACGCCGAGATTCTGGACATGTTCGGCGAGGACCCCCGCATCCTGGCCACCCTGGAGAAGGATTCCTGCAAGACCTATGAGGAGGCCCTGCTGGAGATCTACCGCAAGATGCGGCCCGGCGAGCCCCCCACGGTGGACTCCGCCGAGAGCCTGCTCAATGCGCTGTTCTTCGACCCCCGCCGCTACGACCTGTCCGCCGTGGGCCGCTACAAGTTCAACAAGAAGCTGACCATGTGGACCCGTCTGTCCGGCCAGAAGCTGGCTGCCCCCGTGGCCGACCCCTCCACCGGCGAGATCGTGGCCGAGGCCGGCGAGGTGCTCACCCGTGAGCGGGCCATGGAGCTGGACCGCCTGGGCGTCAACGAGGCCTTTGTGGAGGTGGAGGACCTGCACACCGGCACCCATATCGTCAAGGTGTTCTCCAACGGCATGGTCAACATGGCCGACTTCGTGGACTTCGACCCCGAGACCGTGGGCGTGTCCGAGAAGGTGCGCTTTGTGGTGCTCAAGGAGCTGCTGGAGAAGCGGGATGCCGAGGGCCTCTCTCAGGAGGACTTCGCCGACCTGATCCGGGAGCGCATCACCGACCTCATCCCCAACCACATCATTGTGGATGACATGATGGCCACCATCAACTACCTCAACTGCCTGGCCTTTGGCGTGGGCACCCCCGACGACATCGACCACCTGGGCAACCGTCGCCTGCGCTGCGTGGGCGAGCTGCTGCAGAACCAGTTCCGCATCGGCTTCACCCGCATGGAGCGAGTGATTCGGGAGCGCATGACCATCCAGGACCTGGACATCGTCACCCCCCAGTCCCTCATCAACATCCGTCCCGTCACCGCCGCCATCAAGGAGTTCTTCGGGTCCAGCCCCCTGTCTCAGTTCATGGACCAGACCAACCCTCTGGCCGAGCTGACCCACAAGCGCCGTCTGTCCGCTCTGGGCCCCGGCGGTCTGAGCCGTGACCGCGCCTCCTTCGACGTGCGAGACGTTCACTACAGCCACTATGGCCGTCTGTGCCCCATCGAGACCCCCGAAGGTCCCAACATCGGCCTGATCTCCTACCTGGCTTCCTACGCCCGCATCAACCGCTACGGCTTCATCGAGGCCCCCTACCGTAAGGTGGAGCGCATCTATGACGAGAACGGCAAGTGCGTGGCCGCCCGTGTCACCGACCAGGTGGAATACATGACCGCCGATGTGGAGGACGAGTTCAACGTGGCCCAGGCCACCGAGCCCGTGGGTGAGGATGGCACCTTCCTCAACCGCCGTGTGGCCTGCCGTCACCGCAACGAGATCATCGAGGTGGACTTCAACCAGGTGGACTACGTGGACGTGTCCCCCAAGATGATGGTGTCCGTGGCTACCGCCATGATTCCCTTCCTGCAAAACGACGACGCCAACCGTGCTCTGATGGGTGCAAACATGCAGCGTCAGGCCGTGCCTCTGCTGACCACCCAGGCCCCCATCGTGGCCACCGGTCAGGAGTACAAGAACTGCCAGGACTCCGAGGTGGTTGTGCTGGCCGAGGGCGACGGTGTGGTCACCAAGGTGGACGCCACCGCCATCACTGTGCGCTACGACGCCGGTGAGACCAAGACCTACAAGCTCACCAAGTTCCTGCGCTCCAACCACGGCACCTGCATCAACCAGCGTCCCATCGTCTCCGTGGGCGATCGGGTGAAGGCCCGGGACACCCTGGCCGACGGCCCCTCCACCTGCGACGGCGAGATCGCCCTGGGTAAGAACATCCTCATGGGCTTTATGACCTGGGAAGGTTACAACTACGAGGACGCCATTCTGCTCAACGAGCGGATGGTGAAGGAGGACGTATTCACCTCCATCCACATTGAGGAATATGAGACCGAGGCCCGTGACACCAAGCTGGGCCCCGAGGAGATCACCCGTGATATCACCAACGTGGGCGAGGACGCCCTGAAGGACCTGGACGAGCGCGGCATCATCCGCGTGGGCGCCGAGGTCCACGCCGGCGACTACCTGGTGGGTAAGGTCACCCCCAAGGGCGAGACCGAGATGACCGCCGAGGAGCGCCTGCTGCGGGCCATCTTCGGCGAGAAGGCCCACGAGACCCGTGACACCTCCCTGAAGGTGCCCCACGGCGAGTGCGGCATCATCGTGGACGTGAAGGTGTTCACCCGGGAAGAGGGCGCCGAGCTGGCGCCCGGCGTCAACCAGGTGGTCCGCGTCTACATCGCCCAGAAGCGTAAGATCAGCGTGGGCGATAAGATGGCCGGTCGTCACGGTAACAAGGGTGTTGTGTCCCGCATCCTGCCCCAGGAGGATATGCCCTTCCTGCCCGACGGCACCCCCCTGGACATCGTGCTGAACCCCCTGGGCGTGCCTTCCCGAATGAACATCGGTCAGGTGCTGGAGGTCCACCTGGGCTACGCTGCCAAGGCTCTGGGCTGGAAGGTGGCCACCCCCATCTTCAACGGCGCCGACGAGAAGGACATTGCCGATACCCTGGAGCTGGCTGGCCTGCGCCGGGACGGCAAGAGCTGGCTGTACGACGGTCGTACCGGCGAGCGGTTTGACAACCCCGTCACCGTGGGCTATGTGTACTTCCTCAAGCTGCACCACCTGGTGGACGATAAGATCCACGCCCGTTCCACCGGCCCCTACTCCCTGGTCACCCAGCAGCCCTTGGGCGGCAAGGCCCAGTTCGGCGGCCAGCGCTTCGGCGAGATGGAGGTGTGGGCTCTGGAGGCTTACGGCGCTGCCTACACCCTGCAGGAGATCCTCACCGTCAAGTCCGACGACGTCACCGGACGTGTGCGCACCTACGAGTCCATTGTCAAGGGCTTCAACGTGCCCAAGCCCGGCGTGCCCGAGTCCTTCAAGGTTCTGGTCAAGGAGCTCCAGGCCCTGTGTCTGGACATCCAGGTCCTGGACGAGCACGGCAACCAGATCGAGCTCAAGGACGAGGACGAGGATACCTATCAGCCCGGCCGCTTCAAGGAGGATTACGACCGCTACCAGGATTATGGCAGCGAGAGTGACTTCGCCCAGGCTGGCTTTACCATGAAGGAGACCAGCGACGACGACGATCTGTCCGTGGCCATCAATGAGAATGATACCGCCGACCGGGATGACTCCTACGGCGATGAAGACTAAGAAAGGGAGGTTGAGGTAATGAGCTACGCTGAATTTAACGCCATCCGCATTGGCATCGCCTCCCCAGAGCAGATCCGGGAGTGGTCCTACGGCGAGGTCAAGAAGCCTGAGACCATCAACTACCGCACCCTGAAGCCGGAGCGGGACGGTCTGTTCTGCGAGCGCATCTTTGGTCCAACCAAGGACTGGGAGTGCCACTGCGGAAAGTATAAGAAGATTCGTTTCAAGGGCAAGGTGTGTGACCGCTGCGGCGTGGAGGTCACCCGGGCCAAGGTGCGCCGTGAGCGCATGGGCCACATTGAGCTGGCCGCCCCCGTGTCCCACATCTGGTACTTTAAGGGCATCCCCTCCCGGATGGGCCTGCTGCTGGATATCAGCCCCCGCATCCTGGAGAAGGTGCTGTACTTCGCCTCCTATATCGTCACCGATCCCGGCCCCGACTACACCCATCTGACCAAGAATCAGATTCTGTCCGACGCCGAGTACCGCAAGCTGCGGGAGTACTACGAGGACGACTTCCAGGCTGGCATGGGCGCTGAGGCCGTCAAGAAGCTGCTGCAAGACCTGGATCTGGAGCAGCTGTCCGAGACCCTGCGGGCCCAGCTCAAGGACGCCACCGGCCAGAAGAAGGCCAAGATCGTCAAGCGTCTGGAAGTGGTGGACGCCTTCCGTCTGTCCGGCAACAAGCCCGAGTGGATGATCATCGACGTGCTGCCCGTCATCCCCCCCGAGCTGCGTCCCATGGTGCAGCTGGACGGCGGCCGCTTCGCCACCTCCGACCTGAACGACCTCTACCGTCGTGTCATCAACCGGAACAACCGTCTCAAGCGCCTGATCCAGCTCAACGCCCCTGACATCATCGTACGCAACGAAAAGCGCATGCTCCAGGAGGCTGTGGACGCCCTCATTGACAACGGCCGCCGCGGCCGTGCCGTCACCGGCGCCAACAACCGGGCTCTGAAGTCCTTGTCCGACCTGCTCAAGGGTAAGCAGGGCCGTTTCCGTCAGAACCTGCTGGGTAAGCGTGTGGACTACTCCGGCCGTTCCGTTATCGTGGTTGGCCCTGAGCTGAAGATCTACCAGTGCGGCGTGCCCAAGGAGATGGCCATCGAGCTGTTCCGCCCCTTCGTGATGAAGAAGCTGGTGGAGGACGGCCACGCCAACAACATCAAGTCCGCCAAGAAGATGGTGGATAAGGCCTCTCCCGCCGTGTGGGACGCTTTGGAGTTTGTCATCAAGGAGCACCCCGTCATGCTCAACCGTGCTCCTACCCTCCACCGTCTGGGCATCCAGGCCTTCGAGCCGGTGCTGGTGGAAGGCCGCGCCATGAAGCTCCACCCCCTGGTGTGTACCGCCTTTAACGCCGACTTCGACGGCGACCAGATGGCTATCCACGTGCCCCTGTCCGCTGAGGCTCAGGCTGAGGCCCGCATCCTGATGCTGGCTGCCAACAACCTGTTGAAGCCCTCCGACGGCGGCGCCGTGGCCGTGCCCACCCAGGACATGGTGTTGGGCTCCTACTACCTGACCTACGAGAAGGACCCCGAGCACGATCCCGACTGTGCCTATGAGACCACCGCCGACGCCGCTGCCGCTCTGGAGCGGGGCGAGGTGGGCATCAACGACCGCATCTGGGTGCGGGACGAGGAGCTGGGCCGCTGGTACCGTACCACCCCCGCCCTCTGCGCTGAGGCTGTGGACGGCAAGGCCCGCGAGGTCTACCAGACCTTCGAGAACGACCAGGCCGCCAAGCTGGCCTACGACGAGGGCGAGCTGGACCTCCACGAGCCCATCCTGGTGCGCCGCACCGCCGAGCTGGACGGCGTGACCCAGGAGAAGATGGTGCGCACCACCGTGGGCCGCCTGATCTTCAACGAGGGCATTCCCCAGGACCTGGGCTTTGTGGACCGCAACGACCCCGAGAAGGCCTTTGATCCTGAAATCAACTTTGTCTGCGGCAAGAAGCAGCTGGGCAAGATCGTGGACAGCTGCATTGCCAAGCACGGCTTCACCGTGTCCGCCACTGTGCTGGACATCATCAAGGCCCGTGGCTATAAGTTCTCCACCCGCGGCTCTCTGACCGTGGCCATCGCCGACATGACCGTGCCTCCCCAGAAGAAGGAACTGATCGCCAACACCGAGAAGGAAGTTGTGAAGATCGAGAACCAGTACAAGCGCGGCTTCCTCACCAACGAGGAGCGGTACCGCTTGGTGGTGTCCGCCTGGGAGAAGACCACTGCCGACGTGTCCGACGCCCTGCAAAAGGGTATGGACCGCTACAACCCCATCTTCATGATGGCCGACTCCGGCGCCCGTGGTTCTGCCGCTCAGATTCGTCAGCTGGCTGGTATGCGTGGTCTGATGGCCGATACCTCCGGCCGTACCATCGAGATCCCCATCAAGGCCAACTTCCGTGAAGGTCTGTCCGTGTTGGAATACTTCATCTCCTCCAGAGGCGCTCGAAAGGGCATGGCCGATACCGCTCTGCGTACCGCCGACTCTGGTTACCTGACCCGCCGTCTGGTGGACGTCTCCCAGGAAGTTATCATCCGGGAGGAGGACTGTGGTACCCACGATGGTATCACCGTGTTCGAGATCAGCGAGAACGGCCAGGTCATCGAGCCCCTCAACGAGCGTCTGCGTGGCCGCTACCTGTGCGAGGACTTCAAGGACTTCCGCACCGGCGAGGTCCTGGTGGGCCACCACGAGATGGTCAGCGCCGACCAGGCCAAGCTCATCGAGGCCAAGCTGCGAGAGCAGGCCGAGGCCGAGGGCGATCCAGACCGCAAGGTATCCATCCGGGTGCGCTCCGTGCTCACCTGTGAGGCCCGCAACGGCGTGTGTGCCAAGTGCTACGGCATGAACATGGCCTTCGGCGAGCCTGTGGGCCAGGGCGAGGCGGTTGGTATCATCGCCGCTCAGTCCATCGGCGAGCCTGGTACCCAGCTGACCATGCGTACCTTCCACACCGGCGGCGTGGCCGGCGGCGATATCACTCAGGGTCTTCCCCGTGTTGAAGAGCTGTTCGAGGCCCGCAAGCCCAAGAAGATGGCCCAGCTGGCCGAGATCTCCGGCACCGTCTCCATGGAGGAGGCCAAGCGTGCCACCCTGTGCAACGTCACCATCACCGCCGACGACGGCGAGGTGGTCACCTACGCCATCCCCTACAGCGCTGGTATCCGGGTCAAGGCCGGAGACCGTGTGGTCAAGGGTCAGGAGCTCACCGACGGTGCTCTGTCCCCCCACGACGTGCTGCGGGTACGTGGTGTGGACGCCGTTCACAACTACCTCATTCAGGAAGTTCAGAAGCCCTACCGTCAGCAGGGCGTAGATATCAACGACAAGCACATCGAGGTCATCGCCCGTCAGATGATGCGCAAGGTGCGTGTGGAGGACGCCGGGGATTCCACCCTGCTGTCCGGCTCCACCGTGGATATCATCGAGTACAAGGACGCCTACAAGGCCGTGGAGGCCCGCATCGCCGCTGGCGAGAAGCAGGAGACCGGCGAGGACCTGCGCCTGCCCACCTGCACCCGTCTGCTGCTGGGTATCACCAAGGCCTCTCTGGCCACCGAGTCCTTCCTGTCCGCCGCCTCCTTCCAGGAGACCACCAAGGTGCTCACCGAAGCCGCCATCAAGGGTAAGGTGGACCACCTGCTGGGCCTGAAGGAGAACGTCATCATCGGTAAGCTCATCCCCGCCGGTTCCGGTCTGGCTGCCTACCGCAAGTATGACAAGATCGAAGACGAGATGCCTCAGGAGGAGAGCCGCTTTGATGCGGTCAACGCCGCCGCTGAGGCCGCCCGGGACGCCGAAGAGCCCGTGGACCACGCCCCTGAGGAAGTGGAGGAGGACGAGATTCTCTCCATCTCCATTGAGGGCGACGAGGAGTAAGCTGCCATTCCATCCAATCAAGATTCCCACCGCTGTACACGCAGCGGTGGGAATTTTTTTGTCTCTGGGGCCTTGACAAACTCGTTAGCCTGTGCTAACTTATAGGCAGTTAGCAAGAGCTAACCAAAGGAGGACCCACCATGCAACCATCTCTGGATCAACTGTTTGCCACCCACTGTGCCCCGGCCTTGGCCGGTGTGGTCCCCGCCAACCTCATCTCTCTGCGGCGTGGAGATGTTCCACACTTGGAGGAAGAGCTGCGGAAGTATCAGCAGGCCTTTGCCCGCCGGGGTGTGAAATTTGACCGCCTGTGCTCCTGCACCAACCGGGAGCTGATTTTGGTCTATCGGCCCCAGCTCATGGCCCAGGCCTTGAAGCGAGACGGGGTAGAGGAGATTCTCACCCCCTGTGGCTACGACCTGAGCCGTCCGGTGGAGGAGATTTTGGCCCACCTGGGCCAGCGGGTCCGCCAGGGCGGCTCCTTTCCCCACGAGATTGGCCTCTTCCTGGGCTATCCGGTGGAAGATGTGGTGGGCTTTATTGAGAATCAAGGGCAGAACTTCAAACTGTGCGGCCCGTGGAAGGTGTACGGGGATGTGGAAGCTGCCCAGCAGTGCTTTACCCGGATGCAGAAGGTGAGCCAGAAAATCCGGGAGCGAATGGAGCAGGGGAATACCTTGTTTCAGGTGTTTGCAGTGGCATAAACTTCGAGAGCTTAGCCTACTCCAGTTTCCAGGAGCAGGCTTGCCAGCCTGGTGGGGACGCTACCCGCTGGGGGTTTCTTTTGAGCGGGCAAAAGAAACCAAAACCCGCTTAGGGCGTTCCCCCCTAAGTACCCCCCTGAGGTACCAGGCTGTCAATGCGTCAAGACTAGGTTCGGCCCGTCACTCTTATTGTGGCTCCTGTTTCTGCCACCACACCAGGTCACCCTGGGAAGCTGGCCCTACAGCCAGGTGGTTTTCACAGCCGGGCCTACCCTGGAGAAGCGGCGTTCCCGCCGCCGGGAACCAGGCCGCCGAGCGCTGGGAACAGCGGCTCACCAGGGTAAGGCCCTGGCGATAGAAGGATTGTTTTTCAGAGAAGTAGGTATGTTCTGTAGAATCTCCACGCCATCCATGTGACCCTACCGGGCCAAGGGCCGAGAAGAGAAGAACGCAGGGGCTCCCAGTACCGCGGGGTGGATTCCACAAGGCGGGGGAAGGTCCCGCCTTTGGCGATTCTTTCCCCGATTTCTCATCGGGGAGAAATCGGGCCCAGCGGAGCGTCCCCGGCTGGGGCGCTGTTCTCTGCCTGAGAAATCGGAGAAGAGCAAGCCTTCACCCTAAGCCCTGACGGACTGCATCTCTCCCAGAGGGAGCGGAGAAACATATTCACTCAACGAGTCATATCAAATGATATATCTTTTAGGAGGTCTTACACATGAGCAAAGTAGCTGTGATCTATTGGAGTCAGACCGGGAACACCCAGCAGATGGCCCAGGCCATCGCCGACGGTGTCACCGGAGCCGGGGTGGAATGCGACCTGATGGAGGTATCCGCCGTCACCCCGCAGCAGGCCCTGGAATATGACAAGCTGGCCCTGGGCTGTCCTGCCATGGGGGCGGAGGTGCTGGAGGAGTCCGAGTTCGAGCCCTTCTTCACCCAGCTGGAGGGTCAGCTGGGCGGCCACACCGTGGCCCTGTTCGGGTCCTACGGCTGGGGCGACGGACAGTGGATGCGGGACTGGGTGGAGCGCACCCAGAGCACCAGAGCCAACCTGCTGGACGAGGAGGGCCTCATGGTCAACGAGACCCCCGACGCCGAGGCCCTGGAGGTGTGCAAGAACCTGGGCGCCCGACTGGCCAACGCATAACAAAGAAAAAGATGTGCCGTAGAAGATCGTTCTTCTGCGGCACATCTTTTTTACTTTTTCAGCTGATACAGGCGGCAGGGACGGCCTCCGGTGTCGTAGTTGACGGTGGAGCAGGCCTCCCCACGCTCCACCAGGTAGTTGGCGTAGCGGCGCACCGTGACCACCGACAGGTTGGTCTGCTTGGAGATGGCCTCGCTGGGCAGCCCCTGGGCAGGGGCGGCGTGGAGACAGTCCCGAATGAGCTTCAGGGTGCTCTCCTGGAGCCCCTTGGGGGCGGAGCGGTCCCCGCTGTCCGGGGGCGCAAACAGCTTATCCAGCTCCCCCTGGGTCACCGCCTGGCCGTGGACGGCCTCTTTGTGGCGGCAGAAGGTGTCCAGGGCCTGCTGGAACCGCTCATAGGTGAAGGGCTTGACCAGGTAGTCCACCACACCCATCTTTAAAAGGGTGTCCACCGAGGCGGCGTCGTTGGCTGCGGTGACCATGATGGCGTCCACGGGGATGGCCTGGGCCCGCAGAGCCCGCAGCAGTTCCACCCCGGTGCACAGGGGCATGTACACGTCCAGAATCACCAGGTCGGCGGGGTTGTGGCTCAGCCACTCCAGAGCAGCCCGGCCATCCGAGCAGGTCTGCACCACGTGGAACCGGGAGTCCTTCTCGGTGAATGTACGGTTTAACAGGGAGACCATGGGGTCATCCTCTACAATGACAACTCGATACAAGGGGTTCACTCCTTCTCTCCGGGTAGTTCCTCCCGGCAAAAGCTGATGAAAAATGAGGTGCCCACGCCGCTCTCCGACTCCACCCGGATGTCTCCGTGGTAGGCCTCCACCACTTCCTGCACCAGGGACAGCCCGGTACCCCGGTGGCGGCCCTTGGTGGAGGCCCCCCGCTGGAACATGGTGTTGCGCAGTACGGTGGGGATGCCGGGTCCGGTGTCCTCCACGCACAACAGCAGGCTGTCCGGGTTCTCCCGGATGCTGACGAAAATCTCCTTGGTGGCGCTGCGGGACTGGTTGAGTACCTCTATGGCATTCTCAATGAGGTTGCCCAAGATGGTCACGTAGGCGTCCGGGGGCAGCCAGTCGCTGTCCTCGCTCAGTCCGCTCTCCCGGTCCAGGGTCAGGCGGATGCCCAGCTCGTTGGCCCGGCTGGTTTTGCCCACCAGTAGGGCGGCCACCGACGGCTCATGGAGCTGGTTCATGATGCGGTTCACCGCCTCCCGGTGGATTTGGGTGGTGTCCATGATGTACTGCTGGGCCTTTTCCGGCTCTCCGATTTGCAGCAGACCCAAAATCACGTGGAGCTTGTTCAAAAACTCGTGGGTGTAGGCCCGCATGGCGTCCACCATGTGGCGCACGCCGGTGAGGTCGTCGGCCATCCGGGCCAGCTCGGTGCGGTTGCGGAAAATGCTCACCGCTCCGTTGAGCTGGCCGTCCTCATACAGGGGCAGGCGGTCAGCCAGCACCCGTACATGCTTTAAAGAGTTGATGCTCACGTTGTACTCCGGCTTTCCCGTGCGGAGAATGCGGTCCAGGGTGGAGCGGGGGTAGAAGTCCGCCAGGGACTTGCCCAGCACCTCGTCCCGGTTGAGGGAGAACATCTCCGCGGCGGCGGTGTTGAGGAAGATGAGCTTTTTGTCCCGGTCAATGGCCATGATGCCCTCCTCCAGGGCGTCCATGATGTCCTCCCGCTGGTGGAAGCGGTGGACGAATGCGTCGGGCTCATAGCCCATGAGGGAGTCCTTGATGCGCTTGGACAGCCGCAGGGCCAGGGTGGAGCCCACCACCGCTGCGGCCAAACCCACCACCGACAGGACGACCACGGTGTGGCGGGTGAGCTGGGCCATGCTGCGGAAGTACACGCCGACAATGATAAAGCCGATGATGTTGCCGTCGTCGTCCCGGACGGGGGCGTAGGCGGAGTGCTCCGAGCCCATGGGGCCGGTCTCGTCGGAGGTGTAGGGGGCGGCCCCTGCCAGGGCATCGGTCTGGGCGGTGCCGGAGTAGGGGGTGTCCACCAGATCGTGGTCCGGGGCGTAGAGCAGGTTGGACTGGGTGTCGCCCACCAATATGAGGTCAATGTCCCGGGTATTCTGGGTGGCCTCATCCAAAAACTCCGCCAGCTCCTGGGTGGAGCGCGTTCCCTCCAGGGCCTCTTGAATCAGGTCAATCCGGGAGAGAATGGCGGCGGAGTTGACCAGGGTGCTGTCTAAGGCGTCCTGACTGTTGTGGAGGGTGAAATACAGGTTTCCCGCCGTGGACAGGACGATGGAGACAATGACGACAATGAGGTTCATTCGGGTCATGCGAGCCCGAATGGAGGCCCCGGACGGTGTGGACATGAAAACTCCCCCTTTTCTATCAGTATAGTAAAAAGGGGGAAGACTGTCAAACCAAACCCTGGGAGAGAACGGTAAGAAACACATTCGCTGTTTTTCTTACTTTTTTTACTTTCGTAAGCCTTACGGGAAGGGGGGGAGTGGGGTACAATGGCACACGCGAAAACGAGGTGATGTGTTTGGATGCATTCAAGGAAATGCTGCTGGAAGAGCTGGGGACACCCACGGCATTTACCATCCCCCTGCTGGGCGGCATCAAGGTGTCGCAGTCGGTGGTGGTATCGTGGATTGTCATGGCGGTGCTCATTCTGGTCTCTGTGTGTCTGACCCGGAATTTAAAGGTAGAGAACCCGGGTAAGGTGCAGGTGGCCCTGGAGAGCGCGGTGGAGTTTCTCAATGGCTTTGTCAAGACCAACATTGGGGAACACTGGAGACCCTTTGCCCCCTGGCTTGGTACCGTAGCGCTGTACATCGGCTTTGCCAACATCATCGGCATCTTCGGCTTTGCCCCGCCCACCAAGGATGTGAGCGTCACGGCAGGTTTGGCCATTCTGAGTATGCTGCTGATCTACGGCTCCCAGTTTCGATACAACGGACTGGTGGGCGGCCTGAAACGGTTTGCCGAGCCTATGCCCCTGCTGCTGCCCATCAACCTGATGGAGGTGGCCATCCGGCCCCTGGCATTGTGTATGCGACTGTTCGGCAACGTGCTGGGCGCCTTCATCATCATGGAAATGCTGAAATTTGTGGCCCCGATTCTGTTCCCGGCGGTGTTCAGCATCTATTTCGACCTGTTTGACGGGTTGATCCAAACCGTTGTCTTTGTGTTCCTGACCACTCAGTTTGTGGGCGAGGGCATCAAAGAGGAAGAGTAAGTATATCAACAAAACATGGAATTAACAGGAGGAACTTATTATGTCTATCGGAATCATTGCTGCAGCTCTGTCTGTGTTCACTGGAATCGGCGCTGGTATCGGCATCGGCGTTGCCACTGGTAAGGCCAGCGAGGCCATTGCCCGTCAGCCCGAGGCCTCCGGCAAGATCAACAGCGCCCTGCTGCTGGGCTGCGCTATGGCAGAAGGTACCGCCATCTTCGGCTTCATCACCGCTCTGCTGATCATCTTTATGGGTTAAGGGGGGAGCCTCCCATGCTGGAGTTCCATCTTTCCACCATCATCTTTACCATCATCAACCTGCTGGTGCTGTACGTCATCCTGCGCAAGGTGCTCTTTGGCAAGGTCAATGCCGTGCTGGAGCAGCGTGCCCAGCTGGTGCAGCAGGAGATTGACGCCGCCCAGGCGGGCAACCGCCAGGCCCAGGAGCTGAAGGCCCAGTACGAGGGCCGACTCCAGGATGCCCACCAGGAGGCGGCCAAGATCGTCTCCGACGCCCAGACCCGTGCCCAGCGGGTGTACGACGGCACCGTGGCCGAGGCCCAGAGCGAGGCCCAGCGGCTGCGCAATGAGGCCCAGGCCCAGATCGCTTCGGAGCGGGAGAACATGCTCCGGGGTGCCCGCCAGGAGGTGGCCTCTCTGGCCCTGCTGGCCGCCGCCAAGGCCGCAGGCCGGTCCATGGATGGCAACGACGACAAGGCCTTTGTGGACGAATTTCTTTCGGAAGTAGGTGAGCAGGCATGAGTGAGTTGGCCCGCCGTTATGCCCAGGCCCTCTATGGGATTTACCCCAACGAGGGCACCCTGGACCTCACAGCCCAGCGGCTGATGGAGAACCAGGAACTGTGGGAGAGCCTTTGCTCTCCTGCCGTGCAGGCAGAGGAGAAGGAGCGTGTTCTGACTCGGCTGCCCATGCTGGACGGACACCGGATTCTGCTCAGCTTCTATTCTCTGCTGGCAGACAAGGGCCGCATGGCTCTGCTGCCCCAGATCGTGGAGGCCTTCCACGACATCGCCCTGGAGGACCGGGGTGCGGCCCGCTGCCGCCTGACCTGTGCCCGGGTGCCCCAGGAGGAGGAGCTGGAAAAGCTCAGAAAGACCCTGTGTCATCTGCACCGCAAGAAGGATGTGGTCTTTGACATTCACACCCAGCCCGAACTCATCGGCGGCTTCGTGCTGGATATCGAGGGCGTGACCTATGACAAGAGCGTCCAGGGGACGCTGACCGGCATGTTCCGGCAACTGGAAGAGAGGCGAATGGCATGAAAACCAACCCCGAAGAGATCGTCTCCATCCTGCGGGAGGAGATTCAAGGATACGACACCCGAGTGCGCCGGGACGAGACCGGCACCGTGCTGGAAGTGGGCGACGGCATCGCCACCGTCTACGGCCTGGACAAGGCAGTGTACGGTGAGTTGGTGGAGCTGGACACCGGCGTCAAGGGCATGGTGATGAACCTGGCCCGGGACAGCGTGGGCGTGGTGCTGCTGGGCAGCGACGCCGGGGTAAAGGAGGGCACCGTGGTGCGCCGCACCGGACGTGCTGCCGACGTGCCCGTGGGCGATGCCCTGGTGGGCCGTGTGGTCAACGTGCTGGGCCAGCCCATCGACGGCCTGGGCCCCATTGAGACCACCGAGACCCGCCCCATCGAGCATGAGGCCAGCGGCGTGGTCACCCGTGAGCCCGTCAACGTGCCCATGCAGACCGGTATTCTGGCCATTGACGCCATGGTGCCCATTGGCCGCGGCCAGCGCGAGCTGATCATCGGCGACCGCCAGACGGGTAAGACCGCCATTGCCGTGGACACCATTCTGAACCAGAAGGGCCAGGATGTGATCTGTATTTACGTGGCCATCGGCCAGAAGGCCTCCACCGTGGCCCGCATTCAGGACACCCTGAAAAAGCACGGGGCCATGGACTACTCCATCATTGTCTCTTCCACCGCCAGTGAGTCCGCCCCCCTGCAATACATCGCCCCCTATGCCGGTGCGGCCATGGGCGAGTACTTTATGAGCCGTGGCAAGGACGTGCTCATCGTCTACGACGATCTGTCCAAGCACGCTGTGGCATACCGTACCCTGTCTCTGCTCCTCAAGCGGTCCCCCGGCCGTGAGGCCTACCCCGGCGACGTATTCTATCTCCACTCCCGTCTGCTGGAGCGGGCCTGCCGCCTGACCAAGGAATATGGCGGCGGTTCCATGACCGCCCTGCCCATCATTGAGACCCAGGCCGGCGACGTGTCCGCCTACATCCCCACCAACGTCATCTCCATCACCGACGGCCAGATTTATTTGGAGAACGACCTGTTCTTTGCCGGTCAGCGCCCCGCCGTCAACGTGGGCCTGTCCGTGTCCCGTGTGGGCGGATCTGCTCAGACCCGGGCCATCAAGAAGACCGCCGGTACCCTGCGTATCGATCTGGCCCGCTTCCGGGAGCTGGAGGTGTTCACCCAGTTCGCCTCTGACCTGGACCCCGCCACCCAGCAGGCTCTGGACCACGGCCGCCGTCTGCTGGAGCTGCTCAAGCAGCCCCTGTACCACCCTTTGCCTGTGAGCCGTCAGGCCGTCATCCTCTACGTGGCCACCAACGGCCTGGTGGACGACGTGCCTCTGGACCAGGTCCGGGACTTTGTTATGGACTTCGCCCAGGAGATGGAGCAGGAGCACGCCGACGTCATGGACGAGATTCAGTCCACCGGAAACCTCAGCGGTCCTGCCATTGAGACCATCCGCGGGGTGCTGGAGGACGCCAAGAAGCGGGTGAGCGCCACATGGCAAGCATAAAGGAAATCCGTACCCACATCAAAAGCGTGGAGCAGACTCTGAAGATCACCAACGCCATGTTCCTCATCTCTTCCTCGAATCTTCAGAAAGCCCGCAAGCAGCTGGCCGATGTGGAGCCCTACTTTCAAAAGATCGGCACCACCATCTCTGACATTCTCCACCACTCCCCGGAGATCAACCATGTCTTCTTTGATAAGCGGCCCCACATTCCGGCGGAGAAGCGGAAGATCGGCTACATTGTCATCACCGGAGACAAGGGCCTGGCCGGTGCCTACAACCATAACATTCTCAAGCTGGCGGAGGAGAAGCTGCGCCAGTCTGCCAACACCAGCCTGTTTGTGGTGGGCCAGGTGGGACGCTCCTACTTCATGGAGCACGGCATTCCCATTGATGTAGAGTTCCTCTACACCGCCCAGAACCCCAACGTGGGCCGGGCCCGGGACATGTCGGAGACCATGCTGGAGCTGTTCCGCCGGGAACAGCTGGACGAGGTGTACGTCATCTTCACCCGCATGGTCAACTCCTTCCAGATGGAGCCCACCATTCACAAGCTGCTCCCCCTGGACCCGGACGCCTTCCCCCAGGAGGAGGAGACCAGTTCCTATAACCGGGACGTGGCCTATGTGCCCTCGGTGAAGGCGGTTATGGACCGCCTGGTCCCCGGCTATGTGAAGGGCGATCTGTTCGGCGCCCTGGTGCAGTCCTACTGCTCGGAGCAAAACGCCCGCATGACCGCCATGAAGTCGTCCAGCGACAACGCCCGGGCCATGCTGCAAACCCTGAACCTGTCCTACAACCGTGCCCGCCAGACCGCCATCACCCAGGAGATCACCGAGGTGGTGGGCGGCGCTCAGGCGGCCCAGTAACCCCACGAAATCATGACACCCGAAAGGTGAGACGATATGAAGGAAAATAGAGGAACCATTGTACAGGTCATGGGACCTGTGGTAGACGTGGCCTTTGGCGGCGGCGTCCTGCCCGAGATCAAGGAAGCCCTTGAGGTGGAGCTGGACGGGAAGCGTCAGGTCATGGAAGTGGCCCAGCACATGGGCGGGGACACCGTGCGGTGCATCATGCTCTCCCCCAGTGAGGGCCTGGGCCGTGGCATGACTGTCACCGCCACCGGAGCCCCCATCTCCGTGCCCGTGGGCAAAGGAGTCCTGGGCCGTATGTTTAACGTCCTGGGCGACACCATCGACGAGAAGGGCCCCGTGGACGCCAAGGAGACCTGGTCCATCCACCGTCAGCCCCCCGCCTTCGAGCAGCAGCGCCCTGTGGTGGAGGTGTTCGAGACCGGCATCAAGGTCATCGACCTGCTAGCCCCCTACGCCAAGGGCGGTAAGATCGGCCTGTTCGGCGGCGCCGGCGTGGGCAAGACCGTTTTGATTCAGGAGCTCATTCACAACATCGCCACCGAGCACGGCGGCTACTCCATCTTCACCGGTGTGGGCGAGCGTACCCGTGAGGGCAACGACCTGTGGCGGGACATGACCGACTCCGGCGTCATTGAGAAGACCGCCCTGGTCTTCGGTCAGATGAACGAGCCCCCCGGAGCCCGTATGCGTGTGGCCCTCACCGGCCTGACCATGGCCGAGTATTTCCGGGACCAGGAGAAGCAGAACGTGCTGCTCTTCATCGACAACATCTTCCGCTACATCCAGGCTGGTTCTGAGGTCTCCGCCCTGATGGGCCGTATGCCCTCCGCCGTGGGCTATCAGCCCACCCTGGCCAACGAGCTGGGCGCTCTGCAAGAGCGTATCACCTCCAC
>NZ_SJOS01000029.1:0-32260 GCF_012027765.1 Pseudoflavonifractor sp. SW1122
CAGCTGCATCCAAAGTTTGATAAACAAAAGGGCCGAGTGCATCAGCACTCGGCCCTCATTGTTTGATGTATTAGAAATACTTGCGCACACCCTCGCTGGCGGTGGACTCGTCCTCGCTGATGGAGACCGTGTACTTGATGCCGCTCTTCTGGGAGAACGCTTCCAACCAATCCAGGAACGCCTCGACATCGGCCTTGTTCTCGGTGGAGACCAGCTTGTTCAAGCTGTCGATGAACACGTGGGTGATGTCGTAGTTGCTGGCGTACAGGCCGTACAGGAATCCCTTCAAGGTGTCATAGTTGGGGATATCGTAGTCGGAGGTTTCAACCAGTCGGATCTTGTAGTTAATATCAAAAGTCAGCTTGGAATCGTGGGCGATGGCAACCACGTTGCCGTGCTCGGTTTCCACTGCTGTGTTGATCAGATCGATCATCTGCTTGGTCTTACCGGTACCCTTGGGGCCCATAATTACTTTGACCATAACAATCACTCCTTATTGGTTTCAAGGGGGAGTCCCCTTTTCTTGTACATCATGTTACCATCTTCCGCGGGAAATTTCAATAACCTTCGTGCAAGATTTCTAAAAAATTTAACAAGTCAAAGTCAAAGGCCCAGGGCGTGGTGGGCGGCAATCTGGCCTTCGCCCACGGCTTTGGCCAGCTGGAGGGGCTGGCCGGTGCAGTCTCCGGCGGCGTAAATCCCAGGCAGGTTGGTGGCCATAAAGGAATTGACCTTTACATAGTTGCCATCCAATTCCAGCCCCGGAGCCAGCTGAGTGGGGGCAATGGAGGCCCGCAGCAGGAACACGCCCTGGCAGGGAATTTCCTCCCCCTTGGCGGTGCGCACTCCGGTGACCTGGTCCTCGCCCAGGATGTGCAGACCGGGCAGACGTACCGAGGTGACCTCGCAGCCGATGGAGCGCAGGTACTCCGTTTCCTCGGCCAGGTCGGGGGCGTCGCCTGCCACCACCACCTGCTTGCCCCGGTAGAACATGCCGTCGCAGGTGGCGCAGTAGCTCACGCCCCGGCCCAGCAGCTTCTCCTCGCCGGGGAGGGGGGTGGCCCGGGCCACGCCGGGGGCCAGCACCACCGCGGTGGCCTGTTCCACCTGGTCGCCGATGGAGGCCATGACGGAGTCGCCCAGGGGCATGAGGGTGAGCACCCGGCCCTGGCGGAATTCCGCGCCCATCTCACGGGCCTGAGCCAGCATATCCTCCACCAGCTGCAAACCAGTGATGTGAGCGATACCGGGGTAGTTGTCAATCTGGTGGGCCTTGCACAGAGGGCTGGCGGTGGGGTCGTTGGACACCACCAGCACGGATTTGTTGCGGGCCCGGGCGTAAATGGCGGCCGAGAGTCCGGCGGGTCCGGCTCCCACCACCAGAAGATCGTATGGCATAGGATGGTCCTCCTTTTGTTTTTTCTCAGTATACCAACTTTTTCAGCTCCCGGCAAGATGGCCGGAATGGCGGGATTCCCTTGAAAAGACAGCGGAAATTCGCTATACTTGAAATCGATATCAAGAGAGAATCCCAGGGGGATCAACATGAAACGAATTTTACTTTTGACCACGGGTGGCACCATCGCCTCCCGTATGACGGAAGAGGGGCTGGCCCCCGGCATGGACGGGGATATGCTGGCCCACTACATGGGGGGACTGGCGGGCAGCTATGACCTGACGGTGAAGGACATTCTCCACCTGGACTCCTCCAACATCCAGCCCGAGGAGTGGAAGCTCATCGCCTCCCACGTCTACAAGGCCCGGGAGGAGTACGACGGGGTGGTCATCTCCCACGGCACCGACACCATGGCCTACACCGCCTCGGTGCTGTCCTACATGGTGCGCAACATCCCCATTCCGGTGGTGCTCACCGGAGCCCAGCTCCCCATTGAGCACCCCCTCACCGACGGCCTGGACAATCTGCGCACCGCCCTGGCCATGGCCGCCTCGGGAAAGCCGGGGGTGTTTGTGGCCTTTGACCGGAAGGTGATTTTGGGCTGTCGGTCGGTGAAGACCCACACCACCGACTTTGCCGCCTTCGAGAGCGTGAACTGGCCCCTGGTGGGCCGGGTCAGCGGCTCGGGACTCACCATTGACGAGAGTGCCATTCCCCCGGTGAAGGGGCCCTGCCGTCTGCGGGACCAGCTGTGCCGGGAGGTATTTCTCATCAAGCTCACCCCGGGGCTCAACCCGGAGATCTTCGACATGCTGCTGGATATGCACTACCGTGGGGTGGTCATCGAGGCCTTCGGCACCGGAGGACTCCACTTCATCCGCCGCAACCTCATTGAGAAGCTGCAAAAGGCGGCCCAGGCGGGCATGTCTGTGGTGGTGTGCAGCCAGTGCCTCTATGAGAGCAGCAATTTTGCCCTCTACCAGGCGGGGCAGAAGGCCCTGGCGGAGGGCGTCATCCAGGGCTATGATATGACCACCGAGGCGGCCGTGACCAAGCTGATGTGGGCCCTGGGCCAGACCGATGACCCGGACCAGGTGCGGGGATACTTTGCCCACAGCTTGGCCGGGGAACGAAAGGAAGGGTAAAACGTGAACCACAGAGAGCGGATGTTGGCGGGCCTGCCCTACCTGGCCAACCAGGACGGGCTGCTGGAGTCCCGCATGGCGGCCCAGGAGCTGCTGTACACCTACAACAACCTGCCGCCCCAGCGGTGGGAGGAGCAGCGGGGCCTGCTGGAGCAGCTGCTGGGTGGTATCGGGGAGAACTCCACCATCTTGCCGCCCCTGCGCTGTGACTATGGCAAGCACATTGTGGTGGGCCGGGACGTGTTCACCAACTACAATCTCACCATTTTGGACGTGTGCCAAGTGACCATCGGGGACCGCACCCTCATCGGCCCCAACGTGTCCATCTACGCCGCCGGGCACCCCATTGCCCCGGAGGACCGGGCCACAGGCTGGGAGTTCGGGGCAGATGTTCACATCGGTAAGGACGTGTGGATTGGGGGCAGCTGTGTCATCCTGGCCGGGGTCACCATTGGAGATGGGGCCGTGGTGGGAGCTGGCAGCGTGGTCACCCGGGACGTGCCACCCAATTCCATCGCCGTGGGCAACCCCGCCCGAGTGCTGCGGGAGATCACCCAGGCCGACCGAGACCACTGGAAAAAAGAGATGGAGAGATAAAAAATATCCCGAGAGCAAAAGCTCTCGGGATATTTTTTACTGGATTTTGTCCTGATGCTGGGCAATGTGGTCCTTCAACGCCTGGAAGGACTCCGGGCTCAGGTCATGCTCAATTTTGCACGCGTCCTCGGCGGCAATGTCCGGGGGGACGCCCAGCCAGGTCAGCCACTGGCTGAGGAGCTTGTGGCGCTCATAGATGGTCTCCGCAATGTCCAGACCGGCGGGGGTGAGGACCAGGAAGCTGTTCTCATCCATGACCACATAGCCGTTGTCCCGCAAAAGGCTCATGGCGCGGCTGACACTGGGCTTGGAGAATCCCAGGTGTTGCGCCACATCAATGGAGCGTACCGGCCCTTTTTCGCTCAGAGCCAGGATGGCCTCCAGATAGTTCTCCGCAGAAGCATGGATTTCCATTTCATTTCACCGTCTTTCCCACGCCGCATATCCGGCGGTGATGGATGTTACACCATTTGGGTCATTGTAGCATAATTTGGTCGCCAGGGCAAGCGTAGGGTTACTTTAGCTTTTCCTGGTTGATAATTCCCTTGAGGGGGGTCATGAGCAGGATTTTCAAATCGAAGAAAATGCTCCAGTTCTCGATATAGTAGATGTCGTAGCGGATGCGGTCCACAATGGAGGTGTCTCCCCGCAGGCCGTTGATCTGGGCCCAGCCGGTGATGCCCGGGCGTACCTGGTGCTTGACCATGTACAGGGGAATCTCGTCTTTGAACTGCTCCACAAAGTGGGGGATCTCCGGACGGGGGCCCACCAGGCTCATGTCACCCTTGAGCACGTTGAACAGCTGGGGCAGCTCGTCGATGGACAGCTTGCGGATGAGGGCGCCGAACTTGGTCTTCCGGGGGTCCCGGTTGCGGCTCCACCCGGTGTCCTGCTGGGCGTTGACTCGCATGGACCGGAACTTGTACATGTCAAAGGGCTTGTTGTGCAGTCCCACCCGCTCTTGGCGGAAGATGATGGGGCCGGGGGAGGACAGGCGCACGCCGATGGCGGCAAAGAGCATGATGGGCGAGGTGAGCAGAATGAGCAGCAGGGAGCCCACAATGTCCATGGTGCGCTTGACAACGGCGTAGACCAGGTTGTCCAGGGGAATCCGGCGGATGTTCATCACGGGGATGCCGTTGATGTTGTCAAACTGGGGATTGGAGGGCATGTATTCCGCATAGAAGGGGATAATGGACAGCTTGATGCCCTCTTTCTCACAGATCTCGATGATGGTGGGTGTGAGGGAGAACTCCTGGGCGGACAGAGCTGCCACCACCTCATCGGGCTGGTAGTCGCTGAGCACCGAGGACAGGTCGTCCAGATTGCCCAGGTAGCCCAGGTCAGGGATGGTGTCCTGGGAGGCCAGGTACCCCTCCACAAAGAAGCCCAGGTTGGGGTCATCGGCCAGAGCCTGGATATAGCGCTGGGCCATGGGGCCGTTGCCCAGCAGCAGCACGTGCTTTTGGTTGAAGCCCCGCTTACGAAACTTGCGCAGACACAGCCGCAGCACCAGCCGCTTGCCGCTGAGGGCAAAGAACACCAGCACGAAGTAGAGCACAAAGGTCAGGCGGGAGAAGTAGAACTGTTTGATGAGGAAGAGAATGGTCTGGAGCACCACAAAGTTGATGGAGCAGGCCCAGAACAGCCGCCCCACCTCCCAGTGCAGGCGCTTGGTGCGCAAAGAGTCGTAGAGATTCATGGCCCCCAGGGTGATGAGGAAGATGGGGAGCATGCACAGGGTGAGGATGAGGTAATAGCGCAGGGTGATGCCCCGGTCGTCAAAGGGGAAGAGGAAGAACCGGGCCCAATAGGCGATGGGCATGCACAGGAAAATGAGGAGGGCGTCTAAAATGACATTGATATAGTTGAGGGTGCGTTGATTTTCCTTGATCATTGCGTGTGAATTCCTCCCTAGTCAAGTAGCTGCTGATACTGTCCCATCACCTGGGGCAGCACCGTGGGCAGCAGATAAGGGGTGACCGCCTGTCGGGCGGCGGTACTCAGGGCCTGGCGCAGCTGAGGCTGTGCCAAGAGGTCCCGAATCTGTTGGGCGCAGGCCGCCGCATCCCCGTAGGGGTACAGAAGCCCCGCCTGGTTGGGAGCCAGCAGGTCGTGGTGGCCCTTCACGTCGCTGGCCACAATGGGCCGGCCGTAGTACATGGCTTCCATGAGGTTGAAGGGCAGTCCCTCAATGCGGCTGGCGGACACCACTGTGTCACAGGCGGCGTACCAAGTGGGCATGTCCGACACCTGGCCGGGGAAGCGCACCCGGTGGGCTACCCCCAGATGCTGGGCCAGCTGCTGGCAGGCCTCCAGCTCGCTGCCCTGGCCGGGGAGGAGCAGATACACCTGCTCCGGCAGTTGGGCCAGAGCCTCCAGAAGCACCGGCTGGCTCTTGCGGTGGGAGAACTCCCCGGCAAAGAGGAGGACAAAGGCGTCCTCCGGCAGCTCCAGGTCGTTTCGCAGCTGTGCGCCCCGCTCGGGCGGGACAGCGGGGAGCTTTTGGGGGTCAATGCCCATACCGGGGATGTACGCTACCTTTTTACCCAGCTTGTGGGCAGCGGCGTACTGGGTGTCCCACTGGTTCATGGTCAGCAGCAGGTCGGTGACCGGGGCAGTGATGGCCTCGGCGGTGCTGAGCACCAGGCGCTTGAGGGCAGAGGTGTCCTGGTCGAAGAGGTAGCCGTGGCAGATGGACACCACCTTGGGGCGGCGGCGCATCCCCATCACCGCCAGACGTACAAAGAAGGAGGCCAGAGCAGTGTGGCAGCTGATGAGCTGGTAGCGGTTTTCCCGGATGAGGCGGCGCAGCCGGAGGGTGGCGGTGACATTTTTGGGAGAGGCCATGCTCTTCTCCAGCGAAATGGCGTACCGCTTGCGGGCATGGGGCAGCTCCATCACTGCCCCGCCGCAGGCCACATCCACTTCCCAGCCTTGCTCCGCCAGAGCCTTCAGATAGGGAAGGTGGAAGTTTCGGATATGAGAAAACGTGGATGCCACAAAGAGAATGCGGCCCATGGGTGATACCTCCTTGTATCAAAAACCCCAGAAAATGGGGTGGTACGCGAAAATACGACGTATATTATATCACGGGTTTGGGGGATTGAAAAGTCTCCGGGAAAAAATATGGAGATTCTTAAGAATTACGATAAAAAACATTCGTCGGTTGTACATTGGCGGGGAATGTGGTATGATGAAGGACACTACACCTGCGAGATACAAAGGGAGGTTCTGCTGTGTATCAGCAAAAGCAGAAGTTACAAAACAGTTTGCTTGTCCTGGTGGATGCCGTATGCCTGGTGGCTGCGTTCCTCTTCGGCAGCGTGGTGCGGCTGGAGTTTCGCCCTGACCCGGTGAACCCCACCATGAACGGGGTCATCGCCAACCTGTGGTTGGTGTTGGTGACCTACTTTTGTGTGTATGTATTTTTCAATGCCAACCAAGACTTTAGCCGCCGGGACGGCTATGAAGAGCTGGTATATGTGGTCAAAGTCAGTGCGTTTGTGGCGGGCGTCATTGCACTGGTTTTCTTTGCCGCTCACAAGCTGGAGTACCTGACCCGTACCGTGTGGGCGGTGACGGTGCTCAGCAACCTGGTGCTGATGTACACCAGCCACATGCTGGTCAAGAAAGTGGCCAAAAAGCGCCGGGCCATGGCGGAAAAGGAACACATGTACCTGGTGACCACCCAGAGTCGGGTGACCTACATCCTCTCCCAGCTCAAGCACGAGGAGGTGCTGGAGCGGTACACCCTGCGCATCGCCATTGTGGACCAGGACATGCGGGGCATGACCATCGGGGGCTATCCCGTGGTGGCCACCCTGGAGGACATGATGGAGGACCCCCGCCGGGAGGTGGTGGATGTGGCCTACATCAACGTGCCCTATGACACCGGAAAGTCTCTCCAGGAGTACATTGACGGCTTCGAGGAGATGGGCATCCCCGTCCAGCTCAACATCAACATGCTGGAGGGCAAGGAGGGCTACAGCCGCTGCATCGACATGGTGGGCAACATGCCGGTGGTCAGCTTTGCCCCCCGGTTCTTTGACTACAACAAGCTGGTGATGAAGCGGGCCATTGATATCATTGGCGCCCTGGTGGGACTGCTCATCACCGCTGTGGTGAGCATCTTCGTGGTCCCCGCCATCAAGCTGGAGTCCAAAGGCCCCGCCCTGTTCCGCCAGAAGCGGGTGGGCAAGAATGGCCGCTACTTCTATATCTACAAGTTCCGCTCCATGTCGGCGGATGCCGAGGCCCGCAAGGCGGACCTGATGGAGCAAAACGAGATGAAGGGCCAGATGTTCAAGATGACCAACGACCCCCGGGTGACCAAGGTGGGCAAGTTCATCCGTGCCACCAGCATCGATGAGCTGCCCCAGTTCTGGAACATCCTCAAGGGGGAGATGAGCCTGGTGGGCACCCGGCCCCCCACGGTGGAGGAGTTCAAGCAGTACGAGCCCCGGCACAAGCGCCGCCTGAGCATGAAGCCCGGCCTCACCGGCCTGTGGCAGGTCAGTGGCCGCAGCGACATCGAGGACTTTGAGGAAGTGGTGCGCCTGGATGTGGCGTACATTGACAATTGGAATCTCCAGTTGGATGCGAAAATCCTGCTCAAGACCCTGGTGGTCATTTTCAAAAAGGTGGGAGCCCGATGAGCCCCCCACTCAAGCTGTTGTATCAAAAATAGGAGTGAATGAAAATGAAACAGTATGATTACATCCTGGTGGGCGCCGGTCTGTTCTCCGGCGTCATCAACTACCTGGCCCGTCAGCAGGGCAAGAAGTGCCTGGTGGTGGAGCGCCGGGACCACATGGGCGGCAACGTGTACTGTGAGGATGTGGAGGGCATCCACGTCCACAAGTACGGCGCCCACATCTTCCACACCAGCAACAAGAAGGTGTGGAAGTTTGTCAATGATCTGGTGGAGTTCAACCGCTACACCAACTCCCCCATCGCCAACTACAAGGGCGAGATCTACAACATGCCCTTTAACATGAACACCTTCAGCAAGATGTGGGGCGTGCGCACTCCCCAGGAGGCCAAGGCCAAGATCGACCAGCAGCGCTCGGTTATCCAGGGCGAGCCCCGCAACCTGGAGGAGCAGGCCATCAGCCTGGTGGGCACCGACATCTATCAGAAGCTGGTGAAGGGCTACACCGAGAAGCAGTGGGGCCGGGACTGCAAGGACCTGCCCAGCTTCATCATCAAGCGTCTGCCTGTGCGCTTCACCTACGACAACAACTACTTCAACGACGCCTACCAGGGCATCCCCATGGGGGGCTACAACGTGCTGGTGGACAAGCTCTTTGAGGGGGCCGACGTGGAGCTGGGGGTGGACTTCCTGGCAAACCGGGAAAAGTACGAGGCCCTGGGCGACACCATCATCTACACCGGCGCCATCGACGCCTACTATGACTACTGCTTCGGCAAGCTGGAGTACCGCACCGTCCGCTTTGAGACCGAGGTGCTGGACACCGACAATTATCAGGGCGTGGCCGTGGTCAACTACACCGACCGGGAGACCCCCTACACCCGGGTCATCGAGCACAAGCACTTTGAGTTCGGCACCCAGCCCAAGACCGTCATCTCCAAGGAGTACTCCACCGACTGGCAGGAGGGCATGGAGCCCTACTACCCCGTCAACGACCAGCGCAACCAGGCCCTCTATCAACAGTATGCCCAGAAGGCGGCCCAGGAGTCCAATGTCATCTTCGGCGGACGTCTGGGCGAGTACAAGTACTACGACATGGACAAGGTCATCGAGTCCGCCATGAACCTGTGGGAGCGGATTCAGGGATGACGTGCACCATTGTCGTAGCGACTCATAAACCCTACCGTATGCCCTCCGACCCCTGCTACCTGCCCCTCCATGTGGGCAGGGCGGGGAAGGAGGATATCGGCTTTTCGGGGGACGATACGGGGGAGAATATCTCCCAGAAAAACCCATTTTACTGTGAACTAACAGGCCTTTACTGGCTTTGGCGCAACGTGGATTCCGACTATAAGGGGTTGGTGCATTACCGCCGCCACTTCGGGGGAAGCGGGAAGAGCCGTGACCCCTGGGAACGCATCCTCACCCAGGGGGAGCTGGAGGCCCTTTTGAAGGGCCAGGACGTGCTGCTCCCCCGCAAGCGCCGCTATTATATCGAGAGCCTCTACTCCCACTACGCCCACACCCACTATGGGGAGCACCTGGATGTGACCCGGGAGATCATCGAGGCCCAATGCCCCCAGTACCTGCCCGCCTTTGACCGGGTGATGCGCCGGACCTGGGGACACATGTTCAACATGTTTGTGATGAAGGGGGAGAAGTGCGACGCCTACTGCGCCTGGCTCTTCCCCATTTTGGAGCAGCTGGAGGGCCGGGTGGACTACCGGAGCCTGGACCCCTTCCAGGCCCGCCTATTTGGCCGGGTCAGCGAGTTGCTGCTGGACGTGTGGCTGGAGACCAACGGGTACGCCTACTGCGAGCTGCCCCTGGTGTCCACCGAGCCGGTGAACTGGTGGAAGAAGGGGACCTCCTTTTTGAAGGCCAAGTTCTCCGGCAAGAAGTACGGCTCCAGTTTTTGAGACGTTGGAATAGGTGAAATTGGAATGGAAGAGGAAAAGATAACCGTCAGTGTGGTGGTACCTGTGTACCAGACGCCCCTGGAGCTGTTGCGCCGCTGCCTGGACAGCCTGGAGGCCCAGACTCTGGAGGGGGTGGAGGTGCTGCTGGCCTTTGACGAGCCGGCGGATGGATACCGGGACACCGTGGCCCCCTACGCCCAGCGCATGGCCTTGCGGGTGCTGGAACTGCCCCACGGGGGTGTGTCGGCGGCCCGGAATGCGGGCATCCGCCACGCCCAAGGGGAGTGGATCTCCTTTGTGGATGCCGACGACTGGATTGACCCGGAGATGCTGGCCCGACAGGTCCAGGAGGGGGAGAGCAGGGGCGCGGATATCATCATGACCGAGCACGTCATGGAGTACGGCGCCAGCTCCCAGCCCCGCGGCTATCAGAGTCAGGCCATGCTCTTTGCGGGGGAGGACAAGCGCCGCTTTGAGTGCGACGTACTCAAGCCCCAGACGGGAGCGGGGTTTGTCACCGCCAAGCTGCTGCGCCGGGCGCTGCTCATGGAGAGAGCGATTTTCTTCCGGGAGGAGCTGTCGGCGGCGGAGGATGCGGAGTTTATGTTCCGGGCTGCCTGTGCCGCCCGTTGCATCGCCTACCTGCCCCTGCCCATGTACCACTACTGGTTCAACGCCGGTTCCGCAGTGCGCCGTTACCGCTCTGACTACGCCCAGCGGTACATCCGCTCCATGGAGGCCATCCGGGCGGACCTGGACCAGATGGGGGACCGGGAGTACTGCCGGGGGGCCTACCACAGCTGTGTGCTCTACCACCTGCTGCTCATCGCCGTCAACGACTCCTTCCACCCGGACAACGGGCTGGGGGGACGGGCCCAGCGGAAGGCGTTCCGGGACCTGGTGCACACCCCTCTGTTTGCCCAGTCGTTGGAGCACGTCCACCTGGGGGACTTCTCCACCACCCGGAAGGTGACCCTGCTGTGTGTGAAGCTCCGGTTCTACTACGGGGTGTATCTCATCGCCAAGGTCCGGCACTGGCAGTTTCGGAAATTTGCAGGACAGTAAGGAAGAAGCATGAAAAACGTATTGGTATTTGGTATGACGGAGAACCCCGGCGGGGTGGAGAGCGTCATCATGAACTATTACCGGGCCATGGACCGCAGCCGGGTGCAGCTGGATTTCCTGTGCAACTCGGACACCGTGGCCTATGAAGAGGAGATTGTGGCCCTGGGCGGCGGAGTCTACAAGATTCCCGCCCGGCGGGACGGGCGGCGGGCCTTCCACCAGGCCCTGGACGCCTTTATGGCCCAGCACGCCGGGGAATACTGCGCCATCTGGGTCAACGTGTGCAGCCTGGCCAACATCGACTATCTGAAAGCGGCCAAGAAGTATGGCATCCCCAAGCGCATCATCCACTGCCACAACGCTGCCAACGGGGACAGCTTCCTGCGGGGGCTCCTGCACCGGTACAATCGGCGGGTGGTGCGGGGGGTGGCCACCGACTTCTGGTCCTGCTCCGACGGGGCCTGCCCCTGGTTTTACGGGGCTGAGGCGGGGAAGCTGCCCCACTATCAGCTCATCACCAACGCCATTGACCCCGCCCAGTTTACCCCCGATCCCCAGGTGCGGCAGGAGTACCGCCGCCAGCTGGGGTGTGAGGACGCCCTGGTGGTGGGACACGTGGGGCGGTTCCACTTTCAAAAAAACCAGAGCTTTCTCCTGGACGTGGTCTCGGAACTGGCCCGGATGGGCCAGCCGGTGAAGGCACTGTTGGTGGGCCAGGGGGAGGACCTGGAGCCCATGCGTGAGAAGGCCCGCTCTCTGGGGCTGGAGGGCCAGGTGGAATTTTTGGGGGTGCGGTCCGACACCGCCCAGATCTACCAGGCCATGGACGTGTTTGTCTTTCCCTCCCAATTTGAGGGGCTGCCCATGGCTCTGCTGGAGGCCCAGGCCAACGGCCTGCCCTGTGTGGTGTCCGATGCCATTGTGCCGGAGATTCAGGTCAACCCCAACCTGTACCGCCTCTCCCTCCAGGATAGCCCCAAGCAGTGGGCGGAGTGTGTGGTACACAAAGCCCTCAAGGCGGGGCGGGTGGACCAGGCCCAGTTTGCCCACTCCCCCTATGACATCAACAGCCAGGTGCAGCGTCTGCAAGCGCTGCTGACAGAGGAGGCACTATGAAGCAATTCTGCATTGTGGAGCGGGACTCCCACGAGTTCCACGCAGGCTCCAAGGCCCGCAACGATGTGGGAGAGATTCTCACCGCCCAGGGGTGGACGGCTCTGCCCGTCCACCGCAGCCAGGGCAAGGGTACCCCGGATAAGCTGAAAATGGCGGCGGTGACCTGGATGGACTGGCGGGGAGTGGCCAAGCAGTTGTCCCCCGGGGACACCCTGCTGGTGCAGTACCCCCTGGATATGTATCCCAAGGTCAGCCGTCTGGCCATCCCCTTTTTGCGGGGGATGAAGGAAAAGGGCGTGCAGCTCATTTTCCTCATCCACGACCTGGACAGCCTGCGGGGCGTGGAGGGCAACGGAGAGCGGCAGTTCTTGGAGCTTGCTGACCTGCTCATCGCCCACAACCAGGAGATGACGGAATACTTATGCGAGCGGGGGTACGGGGACAAGGCCATCCGCACCCTGGACCTCTTTGATTACCTATTGGAGGAGGAGCCCACCGCCTGCAACACCCAGGACCCCTGGGAGGTGGTGGTGGCGGGCAATCTCCGTCCGGACAAGGCGGGGTATGTCTACCGCCTGGGCCAGCTGGACTCCAAGGTCCGCTTCCGCCTCTACGGCCCCAACTATCAGGAGGGGGTGCCCCAGGTGGGGGTGAAGTACTGCGGCCAGTTCCCCCCCGAGCAGCTGCCCCAGACTCTGCGGGGCGGCTTCGGCCTGGTGTGGGACGGCGATCGGCTGGACTGCTGTGATGGAGTGTACGGCACCTATTTGAAGTACAACAACCCCCACAAGGCATCCCTCTATCTGGCCTGTGGCATCCCGGTGATGGTGTGGGACCAGTCCGCCCTGGCCGACTACGTGGTGGAGCACCATTTGGGTATTGCGGTGGGCAGCCTGGAAGAGCTGCCCCGGCGGCTGCAGCACATGAGCCGGGAGGAGTACCAGACCCTGTGCCAGGGAGCCCGGGAGATGGGCGCCCGGCTGCGCCGGGGCGCCATGCTGGGCCGGGTGCTCCGGGCCTATGAATCATCCAAGGACGAGGTGACAGAATGAAACGCCACGATGGACTGCGCCAATGCCTTTTCTGGTGCGCTTTTCTCCTCTATTTGGTGGCCACCACCCTGCAATTTACCATGGCCACCGAGGTGGGTATGGTGGGCAAGATATTGACCCTGGCCCGCTACCTCTCCTTTGGGCTGGCCGGGTTGAAAATCCTGTGGGATTGGGCGTTGCTGGGCCTGAAAAAGGAGGGGCCGTGGTCCCTGACCCGGGGGGCGGTGGGCTGTGCCTTGAAATATATCCTGCTGGCAGGGATTGTGCTGCTGGCGGTGGTGACCTCCAAGGATACCTTGCCCCTGTTTGTGCTGGTGCTGCTGCTGGCCTCCAAAGGGGTGGAAGTGGACGACATCTTTGGGATCGCCCTGCCTGTGCAGGTACTGGTGCTGGCGTTTGTCTTCTTTCTCACCCTGGATGGGACCCTCCCCGACCTGACGTACGTGCGGGAGGACGCCACCGTGCGCCACTCCCTGGGCTTTACCTATCCCACCGTGGTGATGACCTACTTTTTTTTCATCCTGGTGTGGGCCATGTGGAGGTGCAGAAAGGGCATCTCAGTGGGCTCTGGAGTGGCGCTGTTGGCGGTCACCGTGGGCCTTTACTACCTCACCGACGCCCGCAACGGCTTTTTGCTCTCCTGTGTGGTGATTCTGGTGGAGATGGTGCTGGGCCAGCGGTCCCGTTGGGATGGCTTGGCCCGCCGTCTGAGTGAGCAGCGCTGGTGCCGGGTGTTGTGCCGGGTGGTGCGGTTTGGCTATGAATACTGCGCCGTGCTCCTGTGCGTTTTGTTGGCGGGGCTGTGCTGGCTCTATCCCGCCCAACCGGCAGCGATGCTCAACCGTCTGCTCTCCGACCGCATTCGCCTCACCGCCCAGGCGGCTGCCAACTACGGCATCCACCTGTTGGGCAACTCCATCCAGTGGGTGGGCTACGGCGGAGATGTGGATTGGGCGACCATTGGAGAGCGGTACAACTTTGTGGACTGCTCCTACTCCCTGACCCTGTTCAACTACGGCGTGATCTTCTCTGCCCTGGTCCTGGTGGGGCTGGTGCTGCTGGGCAAGCGGCTGTACAAACAGGGCAATTGGAACCACTGCTTCCTCTATCTCATGGTGTTGGGATGCTGCTTTATTGAGCCTCGGCTGCTGGAAGTGCACCTGAACCTGGTGCTCTTTGCCGCCGCGCCCATCCTGTACACCTGTCCCAAGTGGCTGGAAGGCAGGAAGTGACCATGGCCAAGATTCAGTCGGTAAAATTCAATTTCGTCATGAACAGCATCCTCACCATGTCTGCCATGATCTTCCCCATTATCACCTACCCCTATGTGACCGGGATTTTGGGGCCTCAGGGAATTGGCACGGTGTCCTTTGCCAACTCGGTGGTGACCTACTTCTCCATGTTTGCCCAGCTGGGCATTCCCACCTATGGCATCCGGGCCTGCGCCAAGGTGCGGGACAACCGGGAAGAGTTGTCCAGAGTCACCCAGGAGATCTTGCTCATCAACCTGGTGACCTGCGTGGTGTCCTATGTGCTGTTCTTTATCTCCCTCCAGGCCATCCCTCAGCTCCGGGAGGAGAAGGGGCTCTACCTGGTGATGAGCACCATGATTCTGTTTAACTCCATCGGGGCAGAGTGGCTGTACAAGGGCCTGGAGCAGTACCGCTATATCACCCTAAGGTCGGTGCTCTTTAAGTTCATCGCCCTGGTGGGGATGTTCCTCCTTATCCACCAGGAGGGGGACTATGTGATCTACGGCGGCATCACCATTTTTGCCTCCGTGGGGTCCAACCTCTTAAATCTCATCAACCTCAAGTGGCTGGTGGATGTGCGCCCCATGGGGCACTACAACTTCCGCCGCCACCTGCGGCCCATCTTCGTGTTCTTCGCTATGTCCATCGCCACCACGGTGTACACCAACATGGACAACGTGATGCTGGGCTTCCTCCGTGGCACCACCGAGAACGGCTACTATGATGCCGCGGTGAAGATCAAGAACATCCTGGTCAGCGTGGTGGCCTCCCTGGGTACTGTGCTGCTGCCCCGGGTGTCCTACTACGTGGAGCGGGGGGAGAAGGAGGCTTTTGCCCAGGCCACTCAGAAGGCCCTGCGGTTTGTCTTCCTGCTGGCCATGCCTCTGTGCCTCTACTTCATCCTCTTTGCCCGGCCCTCCATCTACCTGCTGTCGGGCAAGGCCTTTGAGGCCTCCATTTTGCCCATGCAGCTGATCATGCCCACTCTGGTGTTCATCGGCCTGACTAACATTATGGGCATTCAAATTCTGGTGCCCACCGGGCGGGAGAAACAGGTGCTGTTCTCCGAGATTGTGGGGGCCGTGGTGAATGTGGTGGTCAACTCCCTGCTGATTCCCCAGATGGGGGCCGCCGGAGCGGCCATCGGCACCGTGCTGGCGGAGCTGGCGGTGCTGGTGGTGCAGATTGTCGCCCTGGGTCGGGAAATTCTCCCCGCTCTGGCGAAGCTGCCCTATCTCAGGGTATGGATGGCCCTGAGCGCTGCGGCGGCCTCGGTGGGGTGGCTGTTGGGCAGTTCCCTCCACTCCCTCGTGGTAATGGTGGCTTCGGCGGTGCTGTTTTTCGCCTCCTATGGGGTACTCTTGCTGCTGTTGGGAGAGCCTATGGTGCGGGAGATCTGGTCCCAGGTGTGGGAAAAGACCGTGGGAAAAGTGTTGAAAAAGTAAATGGAATCTGGTATAATTCGTTGGATAAACACCAGCGAGGACAAAAGGAAGCTGGCGTATCCCGCCAGCTTCTCTTTTTTGGGAGGGAACCCCTTGTCTCAAATCAAATTATTTGTGTGCTGTCACCAGGCGGGGCAGCGCGTTCCGGCGCACCCGCTGCTCCACCCCGTGCAGGTGGGGGCGGCGCTGGCACAAGACCATTTCCCCGGTTTTGCCCACGACGATACGGGAGAGAACATCTCCCAGAAGAACCGCTCCTACTGCGAGCTCACCGCCCACTATTGGGCGTGGAAGAACGTGGAGGCGGACTATTACGGATTTTTCCACTACCGCCGCTACCTGTATCTGGACGAGCACGCCCGCCGTCCCTACCGCCTGGCGGGAGAGTTGACGGCGGAGGGCCTGGAGACCCTGGGCTTTGATCGGCTGGAGCAGTGGCTGGAGGGCAAGGCCTGCGTGGTGCCCATGGGAGAGGACATGCACATCTCGGTGCGGGACCACTACGCCCGGGCCCCCTATCACCACCGTGAGGACTTGGCTCTGGTGGAGGACATTGTGAGGGAGAAATACCCGGACTATGTGCCCGCCATGGAGGAATATCTCTCCGGCACCAACTGTTATTTTGGCAATATCTTTATCATGCAAAAGCCCCTGTTTGACCAGTATTGCGGGTGGCTTTTCTCCATTCTGGAGGAATTTGACCGCCGGGCAGACACCACCGGCTACTCCACCCAGGAGTTGCGGGTGGACGGGTATCTGGCCGAGCGGCTGTTGGGGGTGTATGTCACCCACCTGCGCCGCACCACCGCCACCCAGGTGTACGAGCTGCCCCGGGTGCAGTTTGAGCCGGACAACAAGAAGCGGGTTCAGCGGAAGCTGCTCAACGCCCTGCTCCCACCGGGGAGCCGCCGGAGGGCTTGGGTGAAGAAGGGAAGAGGGTGAAGCGCTTGGCAGCATGTGACATTTCTGTGATTATTCCGGTGTACAACATCCAGCAGCATTTGCGGGAGTGCCTGGACAGCGTGCTGGGCCAGAGCTATCCCCACCTCCAGGTGATCTGCGTGGATGACGGCTCCACCGATGAAAGCCCCGCCATCCTGGCCGAGTACGCCCAGAAAGATCCCCGGGTGCAGGTCATCCGCCAGCAAAACGCCGGACCCGGCGCTGCCCGGAACACCGGACTGGAGGCGGCAAAGGGGGAGTACGTCATCTTCCTGGACTCGGACGACTGGTTCGAGCCGGACTTTTTGGAACAGATGGTGGATACCGCCCAGCGGGAAGGGGCGGACGTGGCCATCTGCCGGGCGGTAGAGTTTGACACCAACTCCGGGCGGGAGCTGCCCTCCGAGTGGATGATGAAAAAGCAGTATCTCCCCGGCAAGCTGGCCTTTGCCCCTCAGGAGATGGCCGACCACCTGTTCCAGTTTACCTATGGTATGCCCTGGGACAAGTTCTACCGCCGGGAGCTGCTCACTTCTTCGGGCATTCGCTACCCGGCCCTGAAAAACTCCGAGGATCTGGCCTTTGTCTACCCCACGCTGTTGGCGGCAACACGCATTGCCGTGGTGGACGAGGTGCTCATCCATCACCGCATTAACCGCATGGCCTCGGTGTCCAACAGCCGCTGCGGCCAGCCCGAGGCCCCCTATGAGGCCTTCCAGATCGTCAAGGAGTATCTGGAGCAACACCAGCTCATGGACACCTACCGCCGCAGTTTCCTCAACTGGGCCATGGAGTTTTTGGTCTGGCACATCAGCAACATGTCCCAGCGGGACATTCAGAGACAATACCTACACACGCTGCGGCGCCAGTGGCTGCCCCAGCTGCACTTTGAGGAGCATCCCGCCAGCTACTACGAGAGCAAGAGCTGCTACGCCAAGTATCTGCTGGCTCGGTATGCCCCTTATCCTGTGTTTGCTGCCGTGGTGAAGGTGTATAAAAAAGCCAAACATGGGGGGCAGTGAGCATGGAGAAGATGCAAATTTCCGTCATTATCCCGGTGTACAACACCGAGACCCACTTAAACGCCTGCCTGGACGGCGTTCTGAGCCAGAACATCCCAAACCTGGAGGTCATCTGTGTGGACGACGGCTCCACCGACCGCAGTCTGGAGGTGCTCCGCGAGTACGCCGCCCGTGACCCCCGGGTGGTGGTGCTCACCCAGAAAAACTCCTTTGCCGGCGTGGCCCGCAACCACGGCCTGGAGGTGGCCCGGGGTGAGTACGTGGCCTTTTTGGACTCGGACGACAAGTTCCTGCCCGGGGCCCTGGAGGGGCTGTACGCCCAGGCCAAGGAACACGACCTGGACGTCATCAAGGCGGGCTTTTCCTATGTGGAGCCGGGTGGAGAGCCCTACACCACCCTGTACTCCACCTTGAGCTGCATCGGCAAGAGTCAGGCCAAGCGGGTGATGCGCTTCACCGACCTGCCTTTGCGGCTGCTGCAAGTGCCCGACGTGCCCTGGAATGGCCTGTACCGCCGGGCCTTTTTGGAGCAAAACCACATCCACTTCAATAGCCTCCGGTGCATCAACGACCACTCCTTCTGGATTGCCTGTCTCATTCATGCCCAGCGGCTTATGGTGACCCACACCCCCGTGGCCTGCTACCGGGTGGAGCAGAGCACCTCTCTGGTGGGACGCAAGGCGGCCCACTTCCACTGTCAGCTGGAGTCCTACCAGATTGTCCAGGAGATGGTGAAGAATTTGCCGGACAAGCTGCGCCGGGCCGTCATGCGCAACGAGCTCAACGGCATGTTCGGCTGGTATGAGCGGCTGCGCCCCCAGGCCCCCGACGTGGAGGGCCTGGACCGACAGGTGGCGGAGTTTTTGAAGCAGTTGGACGAGGAAGAGGTGGGGGTGAAGTTCCTCCGCTCCTTCTCCTATAGCGGCTCCTATTTCTCTCTGCGCTATGGCCAGCCTGCCCCCAAGCGCCCCAACCCCCTGGTGCGGGCGGTGAGTTGCTGGCGGGACCACGGCTGGACCTACACCTGGGAGAAGCTGCGCTCGAAAGGAGAACAGACATGGGTACGGTGAAAAATGCCTTAAAGAAGGTTTTGCCCCCGCCTGTCTCCGCCTTCAACCGGGAGGTGGAGCGGATTTTGGCCGCTCAGGAGGACAATGCTCGGCTCATGGAGCAGATGGCCCGGCAGCTGGAACAGCAGAACCAGCAGATTCAGCAGCAGAACCGCCAGATTGCCCAGCTCACCGCCCAGGTGGAGAACTACCGCCGCCAGCTGGACGCCACGGCCGCTACCCTGCGCCGGAGCCAGATGGAGAGTCGGGAGAAGCTGGAGCGGATTCGCAAGACCGTGTCCATGCACGGCGGGCCTGTGTCTGACTATGACTACTACGCCAGCTTGAAGCCGGAGCAGTACGCCGGGGAGTTGAAGGAGTGGTATGCCCACATCATGGGGCAGAAGCTGAACCTGGACCACCCCCGTACCTACAATGAAAAGCTCCAGTGGCTGAAGCTGTATGACAGCACCCCTCTGAAAACCAGATTGGCGGACAAATATCTGGTGCGGGAGTGGGTGAAGGAGAAGATCGGAGAGGAGTACCTGGTGCCCCTGCTGGGGGTGTGGGACTCCTTTGATGAGATCGACTTTGACGCCCTGCCCCAGCGCTTTGTCCTCAAGGCCAACCACGGCTGTGGCTGGAACCTGATTGTCAAGGACAAGAGCCAGCTGGACCTCAAGGACGCCCGGGAGAAGTTCAACACCTGGATGGGCCTCAACTACGCCTACTGCAACGGGCTGGAGCTGCACTACATGCACATTCCGCCGAAAATTATTGCGGAGGAGTATCTGGAAAACGACCACGACGACCTGAGAGATTATAAGGTGTTCTGCTTTGGGGGCAAAGCCCACCACATCATGTACCTCACCGACCGCAAGGTGGGGATGAAGATGTCCTTCTACGACCTGGATTGGAACAAGCAGAACTTTGTCTATTCCTTCCCCCTCAACGACCAGGACGTGCCCCGGCCCCAGCGCCTGGAGGAGCTCATTGAAGTCTCCGAGAAGCTGGCCCAGGGCTTTGCCCACGCCCGTGTGGATTTCTACATCCTCAACGACGGGACGTTGAAGTTTGGGGAGATCACCTTCACCTCTGCCACTGGCACCTGCAAGTGGAATCCGCCCCAGCAGGACCAGATCTACGGCGACCTCATCGAGTTGCCCAGCAAGAGCCCCATCCCCACACCCCAGGGGTAAGGAATGCAGAGATGCGGAGAGAAGCAACAAAGAAGATTGGAGAAAAAAGAAATGGAACCTAAGGTTTCGGTGATTATCCCGGTATACAACGTGGAGAAGTACCTGGGCCCCTGCCTGGACAGTATATTGGGACAAACTCTGAACAACATCGAGGTCATCTGCGTGGACGACGGCTCCACCGACCGCTCCCTGGACATTCTGCGGGAGTATGAGAAGCGGGATGCCCGGGTGAAGGTGCTCACCCAGCCCAACACCAACGCAGGAGCGGCCCGCAACAAGGGCATCCAGCAGGCCAAGGGCGAGTACCTGTCCTTCCTGGACTCGGACGACCACTTTGACCCCACCATGCTGGAGAAGTGTGCCGCCCGTATGGACCAGGACGGGTCTGACGTGCTGGTGTTCGGGGCCAAACAGCACAACATGCGCACCGGGGTCATCTCGGACATGCCCTGGAGCCTGCGTCTGGACCGCTGCCCCCAGAAGTCGGTGTTCACCCCCCGAGAGGTGAAGGACTACCTCTTCAACAACTTCCAGAACTGGCCGTGGAACAAGCTGTTCCGCCGCTCCTTCGTGGAACAGCACCACATCACCTACCAGGAGATCACCCGCACCAACGACATGGCCTTTGTCTGTCAGGCCCTGGCCCAGGCCGGGCGCATCTCGGTGCTGGACGAGTATCTGGCCTACTACCGGGTGGAGACGGGCAGCAGCCTCCAGCAGAGCAACCACCGGGACCCCATGGCCTTTACCCAGGCCTTTGTGGAGACCAAGCGCCGCCTGGAGCAGGTGGGACTGTACCACAAGTTTGAGAAGAGCTTTTTGAATGTGGTGCTCAGCGGCACCCGAACCAACCTCTATAATATGAAGACGGTGGAGGCCAAGGAGAGGGTTATTCGCTGGATTCAGAGCGAGATGGACCAGGAGTTCCATGTGTTCTCCAAGGACCGTAGCTATTTCTACATGCCCGCCCACTACGACGAGCTCAAGGACCTGAGCCAGCAGGGCGAGGTGGCCCGACAGGTGGCGGCCCCGGTGAAGCAGCCCAAGGTGTCGGTGATTATGCCCTCCCTCAATGTGGGCCGATTTATCCGGGAGTGCATCGCCAGCGTCAGCAAGCAGACCCTGGAGGATATTGAGATCATCTGTGTGGACGCCGGGTCCACCGACGGTACCCTGGAGCTGCTGGAGTACGCCGCCCAGCTGGACCACCGCATTCAGGTGGTGCGCAGCGACAAGAAGAGCTACGGCTACCAGATGAACCTGGGACTGGATGCAGCCCGGGGCGAGTACATCGGCATTGTGGAGACCGACGACTGGATTGAGCCCACCATGTTTGAGACCATGTACCAGGCCGCCAAGGCCCAGAAGGCGGACATGGTCAAGTGCAACTACCACTGGTTCACCACCGGGCAGGGCAGACAGTCCCTCCCCTTTGAGAACCTGTCCCGCTGCCAGTACGGCAAGGTGTTCTGTCCCCGCACCGACGACCACGCCATCTTTACCACCACCCCCGCCATCTGGAGTGGCATCTACCGCAAGGACATGATTACCAGCCACGGCATCCGCTTCCATGAGACGCCGGGGGCCTCCTTCCAGGACACCTCCTTCCACTTCATGGTGTGCACCGTGGCCCAGCGCTGCTATCTGCTGGAGGACCACCTGCACCACTACCGCAAGGACAACGACGGCTCTTCGGTGCACTCCAAGGGCAAGGTGTTCTGTGTCAGTGATGAGATGCACTACTATGAGCAGTTCCTGGATAAAAATCCCCAGTACAAGAAGGAGCTGTATGCCTTCTACCTGTCTTTGAAGTATGAGAAGTACCGCTGGAACTACGAGCGCCTGACGGCGGAGAACCAGTGGTCCTTTATGGAGCTGATGCACCGGGAGTTCCAGGAGGCCCACCGTCAGGGCCAGCTGGACAACCGGGAGTTTACCCCCGAGGCCTGGGAGAACTTGAGCCGGGTGGTCACCAACCCCATCCAGCAGTTCAAGCTCACCTGTAAGACCTATTCCACCCGCCCCAACCTGTCCCAGGTGTTCCCCGCCCAGGTGGTGGTGGAAAGCCGGGTGGAGGCTCCCAAGGTGTCGGTGATCATCCCCATGTACAATGTGGAGGAGTACATCGCCCAGACCGTGGACAGCGTGCTGGGCCAGACCGATAAGCAGGTGGAAGTGGTGTGCGTCAACGACGGCTCGGTGGACGCCACCCTGGACATCGTCCGGGACATCGCCCAGCGGGACGGCCGGGTGACCCTGCTTCACCAGATCAACAAGGGCCAGTCTGCTGCCCGCAACGTGGGCATCCAGCAGGCCAAGGGCGAGTTTATCATCTTCCTGGATGGGGATGATATGCTGGAAGGGAACACCGTGGCCACCCTCTATCCCCAGGCGGTGGAGCGGGAGCTGGACGTGCTGTACTACGACGGCAAGTCCATCTACGACACCCCCGAGCTGGAGAAGGCCCACCCCTACTACAAGACGGCCTACGAGTACCTGGCCGAGTTGCCCGATGTGATGACGGGCCGGGACCTGTTCTGCCGCATGAAGGACGACCGGAAGTACCGGGCCTCCCCCTGTCTGGGCATGTACCGCAAGTCCTATCTGCTGGACAAGCACTTGACGTTTGTGGAGGGCATTGTCCACGAGGACAACCTGTTTAGCATTCAGTCCTTGGTACAGGCCCAGCGGGTGGCCCACGTCACCGACCAGCTGCTCATCCGTCGGGTGCGGGAGGGCTCCACGGTGACTATGAAGAAGACCTTCATGCACATCTACGGCTACCTCACCTGTATGACGGGCATGTATGAGTTCATCCAGAGCCGGGAGTACGACCAGGAGCTGCAGCGGCATGTGTCCACCGAGATCAGAAGCCTGTCCCGCCAGACCTGGAACGACTACGCTCTGGTGGAGGACAAGGGCGCCTGCCGGGGTAAGCTGACCCCTGCCGAGGACATGATGCTCAACGCCCTCATGGCGGGAGCGGGCGGCGGAGGCGGCTTTGCCGCCGACGAGGCCAACCTCATCCGGGCCTCCTGGACCTACCGCATCGGTAGCTTCTTCACCTTCATCCCCCGGAAAATCCGGGGCGGCATCCGCTGCTACCAAGAGAACGGGAAGGAGTACACCATCAACCGGGTGAAAGAAAAATTCGCACACTTGTTTGGGAGATGAAACAGATGAACATTGCCATTGCCGGAACCGGCTATGTAGGACTGGCCAATGCCATTTTGTTGGCCCAGCACCACCACGTCACTGCGGTGGACCTGGTGCAGGACAAGGTGGACGCCATCAACGCCAGAAAATCTCCGCTGGTGGATGCGGAGATTGAGGACTACCTGAAGAACAAAGACCTGGACCTCACCGCCACCACCGACGGGGCGGCGGCCTATGCAGGGGCGGACTACGTCATTGTCTCCACCCCCACCAACTACGACCCGGTGAAGAACTACTTCGACACCTCCTCGGTGGAGTCTGTGGTGCGCCTGGTGATGCAGGTCAACCCTGAGGCCATCATCGTGGTGAAATCCACCGTGCCTGTGGGCTTTACCCTGGGCCTGCGGGAGAAGCTGGGGTGTGAGAACCTGATTTTCTCCCCCGAGTTCCTCCGGGAGGGCAAGGCGCTCTACGACAACCTGTACCCCTCCCGCATCATTGTGGGAGCGCCCCTGGACGACCCCCGGCTCAAGGCGGCGGCGGAGACCTTCGCCAACCTCCTGGCAGAGGGAGCGGAGAAGAAGGACATTCCCATCCTCATCACCAACCCCACCGAGGCCGAGGCGGTGAAGCTGTTTGCCAACACCTATCTGGCCCTGCGGGTGTCCTTCTTCAATGAGCTGGACACCTACGCCGAGGTGCGTGGCCTGAACACCCGCCAGATCATCGAGGGCATCGGCTACGACCCCCGCATCGGCAACTACTACAACAACCCCTCCTTCGGCTACGGCGGCTACTGCCTGCCCAAGGACACCAAGCAGCTGCGGGCCAACTATGACCAGGTGCCCAACAACATCATCTCTGCCATTGTAGATGCCAACCACACCCGCAAGGACTTCATTGCCGAGCGGATTTTGGAGAAGGCGGGCTATTACGGCCCCAATGGCGAGGGGAGAGACGGCACCCCCGGCAAGCCCTGCGTGGTGGGCGTGTACCGCCTGACCATGAAGGCCAACTCGGACAACTTCCGCCAGTCCAGCATTCAGGGCGTCATGAAGCGCATGAAGGCCAAGGGGGCGGAGGTCATCATCTACGAGCCCACCCTGAAGGAGGACACCTTCTTCGGCAGCCGGGTCATCCGGGACTGGCAGGAGTTTGTGGACCAGAGCGACGTCATCGTGGCCAACCGCTACACCAAGGACCTGGAGCCCGTGATGGATAAGGTGTATACCCGGGACCTCTACTTCCGAGATTAATTAGGGGAGTTGCTATGATAGAGAAGTTGAAACGCCACCAGTTCCTCTTTGAGGAGCTGGTGAAGCGAGATTTTAAGAAGAAGTACAAGCGCACCGTGTTGGGCATGGCCTGGAGCGTGCTCTCGCCCCTGATGACCCTGCTGGTGATGCGCCTGGTGTTTACCCAGTTCTTTGGACGGGGGATGGAGCACTACACCACCTATCTGTTCTGCGGTAACCTGATCTTCTCCTGCTTTAACGAGTCCACCAGCCAGGGTATGACCTCGCTGATGGGCAACGCCAACATCTTTACCAAGGTCAACGTGCCCAAGTACCTGTTTCTGCTCTCCAAAAACGTGCAGACCCTCATCAATTTTGCCCTGACCTTGGCGGTGTTCTTTGTGTTCTGTCTGTTGGACCAGATCACCTTTACCTGGAAGTTCATTCTGCTCCTTTACCCTGTGCTGTGCCTGGTGCTGTTCAACATCGGTGTGGGTATGGTGCTGTCCGCCCTGTTTGTCTTTTTCCGGGACGTGCAGTACCTGTGGACCATCTTCACCCAGCTTTTGATGTATATGTCTGCCATCTTCTATACCGTGGACATCTACTCCCCTCTGATGCAGAAGATGTTCTACCTCAACCCGGTGTACACCTTCATCTCCTACTTCCGTAAGATCGTCATCTACGGCACCATTCCCACCCCGTGGCACCATGGCCTGATGCTGCTGTATGTGGTGCTGGCTCTGGCTGTGGGAGCCCTGATCTACAAGAAATACAACACCCAGTTCCTGTATTACGTGTGATAAAGGGGAGCAAAAGGGTAAGGAGATAACGCATGAAAACCCAAAATCAAAAACGATATCTGATTCTGCTGGCGTTGGTGCTGGTGTTGGCGGTACAGACCGTCATGATGGGGTACTTTGGCCAGAAAAAGGCCGGGTACCACGTGGATGAGGTCTACACCTATGAGCTGTCCAACTATCCCGGGACCTTCTTCTCGGAGACCGAGGGCTTTTTGGACACCTGGGTGGACGGCTCCTTCTTCCAGGAGGCCATGTCCGTGGACGGACTGGGGGATTTGGACTACTCCATCCCCTACCACAACCAGGAAAACGACGTGCACCCGCCGGTCTACTACTTTGTCATCCACACCGTCTCCGCCCTGTTCCACGGGGAGGTGAGCAAGTGGATTGGCATTCTGCCCAACATGTTCTTCTGCCTGCTCACCACCGTGCTGCTCTACCTGGTGGCGGTCCGGCTCTTCCCCAATCGGGTGCTGGCCCTGCTGGTGGCGGCCATGTGGGCTTGGAGCGTGGGAGCTATGACCACGGCGGTGTTCATCCGCATGTACGCTCTGCTGACCTGCATTGCCACGGCTCTGGTGCTGGTGCACCTGAAAGCCCTGGAGGATGTGCGGCGGGGTAAGCTGCGCAAGAGAACCGCTGCACTGCTCTTTGTGGTCACTCTGCTGGGCATCTTGACCCAGTATTACTTCCTGGTGCTCTGCTTCTTCCTGTGTGGAATTTTCTTTTTCTACCTGTGTGCCACCCGGCGGTGGAAGCTGCTGGGGGTGTACACGGTGCTGGAGGGTGGGGCCCTGTGCGCCGCTGTGGCCCTCTTCCCCAAGATGCTGTTCCACATCTTTGGCGGCTACCGGGGCAAAGAGGCCTTTGGCAGCATGGCCACCAAGGAGGGCACCTTGGATGGCCTGCAAAAGGTGGCCAGTACCATCAGCCGCCAGCTCTTCAACGGCTGGCTCAAGGAGTGCATTCTGCTGGTGGTGGCCGTGGTAGTGGTGTACTTCCTGGTCAAGCACGTGCTGCACCTGCGTCTGTTCCCCAAGGGAGAAGAGGTGGGCATGGCTGTGGAGATGGACGTGCACCTGGACCGCAAGCTGCGCCTGCACATCTCCCATGTGGATGTGGCCGTGGCCCTGCTGGGTGTGGTAGCCGTAGGCTACTGGGGACTGGTGGGAAAGGTAGCACCCTATAAGACCGACCGCTACTTCTTCTGCATCTCCCCCCTCATCGTCCTGTGCATGGTCTACCTGGGCTATCGCACCTTGATGCTGCTGGTGCGCAATCCCCAGCGGTGCACCATCGCCCTGGCTGTGGTGGCCCTGGGGATTACCGCCATGTCTTATCGAACCCAGACGGTAAACTACCTCTTCCTGGAGACCAACCAGAGAGCCCAGGAGCTGGCAGGGTACGAGGAATATCCCGTCATCATTCTCAGTGTCCAGGGAACCCCGGAATTTGCCGATGCCCAGGCCATGGAGTTCCCGGAGCATTCCCAGATTTATCGCTGCGGGGGGAAGAATTTTGCCGCTCTCAGCGATGCCGTGGAGTCCAAGGACCTGGACGGCGGATTCCTGCTGTTCATCCGGGACTTCGGTAAGATGTCCCAGAAGGAGATCCAGGAACAGGTGGAGGCCCAGCTGGACCTGGACCAGTTTGAGCTCCTGACCAGAATCGGGTGCAACGTCTACTTCTGCACCCTGGAGGAGGCTGCGTCATGATGATTACCGTGGTGGTGCCCTGCTACAACGAGGAGCAGGCCCTACCTTACTTTATCCCGGAAATTCAACAGGTGGCCAAGACCTTGGAGACGCAGTACCAGGTGGACCTGGAGGTGCTGCTGGTCAACGACGGCTCCAAGGACGGCACCCTGTCCCTCATGCGCACTTACGCCGGGCAGTACCAAAATGTCCGCTACCTCTCCTTCTCCCGAAACTTCGGCAAGGAGGCGGCCATTTATGCGGGCCTGGAGCACGCCAAGGGGGACTATGTGGCCATCATGGACGCAGATATGCAGGACCCTCCGGCGCTGCTGCCCCAGATGTATGAGATTCTCCGGGACGAGCCCTATGACTCGGTGGCCACCCGCCGGGTGGACCGGGCGGGGGAGCCCCCCATCCGCAGCTTTTTTGCCCGCACCTTCTACAAGCTCATCAACCGCATTTCCGATGCCGACATTGTGGACGGCGCCCGGGACTACCGGCTGATGAAGCGGGCTATGGTGGACGCCATCCTGTCCATGAAGGAATATAACCGCTTCTCCAAGGGCATTTTCGGCTGGGTGGGTTTCCGCACCAAGTGGCTGCCCTATGAGAATGTGCAGCGGGTGGCAGGGGAGACCAAATGGTCCTTCTGGAAGCTGTTTCTCTACTCCATCGAGGGCATCGTGGCTTTTTCCACCGCCCCTCTGGCCATGGCCTCGGTGTTCGGCATTATCACCTGCCTGTGCGCCGCCCTGGCCCTGTGCTTTATCCTGGTGCGCACCATCCTCTTTGGCGATCCGGTGGAGGGCTGGCCCAGCATGATGTGCGTGATGCTCTTCTTGGGGGGCATCCAGCTGCTGTCCATCGGCGTCATCGGTCAGTACCTGGCCAAGACCTATCTGGAAACCAAGCATCGTCCCATCTACATCCTGCAAGAGAGCAGCGATGGCACTAAAAAGGATGAAGGGGTACAATCATGAGTATTTTGGAAGTGAATAACGTCTCCATCCGGTATATGACGGGAGATTTTAAAGACATCGGCATCAAGGAGTACGTCACCCGCCGCCTGCGGGGCAAGTACGAGGTGAAGAAATTCTGGGCGGACAAGCACGTCACCTTTTCCCTGGAAAAGGGGGACATGCTGGGCATCATCGGCACCAACGGTGCGGGAAAATCCACCCTGCTCAAAGCCATCTCCGGCATCATGGAGCCCACCGAGGGGTACGTGCACCGAGAGGGCACCATTGCCGCCCTGCTGGAGCTGGCCAGCGGCTTTGACGGGGACCTGACGGTGCGGGAGAACACCTACCTCCGTGGAGCCATGCTGGGGTATACCCGCAAGTTCATGAACGAGATGTACGACCAGATCATCGAGTTTGCCGACCTGAAGGAGTTTGAGGACCGCCCCTTTAAGCAGCTGTCCTCGGGCATGAAGTCCCGTCTGGCCTTCTCCATCGCCTGCCTGGTCCAGCCGGATATCCTCATCCTGGACGAGGTACTGTCCGTGGGCGACGGCGCGTTCCGCCGCAAGAGTGAGGCCAAGATGAAGGAGATCATCTACGGCGGCGCCACCTCCATTCTGGTCTCCCACTCCCTGGAGCAGGTCCGGGAGATGTGCACCAAGATTTTGTGGCTGCACAAGGGCCACCAGGTGGAGTTTGGGGACGACGTCCAGGGTATCTGCGACCGCTATCAGGAGATGCTGGACGGCAAGCGGAAGATCGAGGTCCCCGCTGACTAAATACCGATTCATATGAAACACTCTGCCCCTGGGGGCAGGGTGTTTTTCCTTGCGGAAAAAACATCGGTCACAGTGCAAAAAAGGCACTACTCAACCGGGCGAAAAGGTGGTATAATCCCACAAAGGGCGTTGACCGTGCTGACTCCCTGTAAGGCTCGTACACCATAGGCTGTCTGTCCCAGAAAGAGGACAGACCACACCACACATATGGAGGTAATCAGTATGCGTTTTACTCTTCCCCGTGATCTGTACCATGGAAAAGGCTCTCTGGAGGAGCTGAAGAACCTGAAGGGCACCCGTGCATTTGTCGTCACCGGCGGTGGCAGCATGAAGCGATTTGGCTTCCTGGCTCGGGTGGAGAATGCCCTGAAGGAAGCGGGCATGGAAGTACATATTTTTGAGGGCGTGGAGCCCGATCCCAGCGTCACCACCGTGATGCGAGGCGCTGAGGAAATGCGCCAGTTCCAGCCCGACTGGATTGTGGCCATCGGCGGCGGCAGCCCCATCGATGCAGCCAAGGCCATGTGGGCCTTCTATGAGTACCCCAACGTCACCTTCGACGACCTCATCGTCCCCTTCAACTTCCCCACGCTGCGGCAGAAGGCCCATTTCTGTGCCATCCCCTCCACCTCCGGCACCGCCACTGAGGTGACTGCCTTCTCCGTCATCACCGACTACGACAAGGGCATCAAGTACCCCCTGGCCGACTTCAACATCACCCCCGATGTGGCCATTGTGGACCCCGAGCTGGCCGAGAAGATGCCCCCCAAGCTCACCGCTCACACCGGTATGGACGCCATGACCCACGCCATTGAGGCCTACGTGTCCACCGTCCACTGCGACTACACCGACCCCCTGGCCCTCCACGCCATCCAGATGGTGCACAACGACTTGAAGAAGTCCTATGAGGGTGATATGGACGCCCGGGACCGGATGCACAATGCCCAGTGCCTGGCCGGCATGGCCTTCTCCAACGCCCTGCTGGGCATCGTCCACTCCATGGCCCACAAGACCGGCGCTGTGTTTGAGGGCGGTCACATCATCCACGGCGCAGCCAACGCCATGTACCTGCCCAAGGTCATCCAGTACAACGCCAAGAACCCCGAGGCCGCCCAGCGCTACGCCTACATCGCCCGCTTCATGGGCCTGGAGGGCAGCGACACCCAGTCCCTGGTGGCCGCTCTGGTGGCCGAGCTGCGCCATATGAACGATGAGCTGAACATTCCCCAGTGCATCGCCCACTACGGCGAGGGCGGCACCATTGCCGAGCAGGGCTTCGTGGGCGAGGAGGAGTTCCTGGCCAAGCTGCCGGAGATCGCCAAGAACGCCCTGGGCGACGCCTGCACCGGCTCCAACCCCCGCCAGCCCGACCAGGCGGACATGGAGAAGCTGCTCCGGGCTTGCTATTACGACCTGGACGTTGACTTTTAATCCTTTAGCGTGTAAAATAGGGGGAGGGGAATGGCTCTCCCCCTATTTTCTTTTGCGCGATACCCTCATGGAAGGAGATTGTTATGTTTCGAATTGCGGAAAAAACCCCGCTGAACCCCACCGTCACCAAGATGGTCATCGAGGCCCCTCTGGTGGCCAAGAAGGCGCAGCCGGGTCAGTTTATCATTGTACGCCCCTTCGAGGACTCCGAGCGGATTCCTCTGACCATTGCCGACTTTGACCGCCAGGCCGGCACCATCACCATTATCTTTCAGATCGTCGGCGGCACCACCATGGAGCTCAACCAGCTGGAGGCGGGCCAGTCCGTCCACGACTTTGTGGGCCCCCTGGGCCGGGCCAGTGAGCTGGAGGGCCTGAAGAAGGTGGCCGTGGTGGGCGGCGGCGTGGGCTGCGCCATTGCCTATCCCACTGCCAAGCGCCTCCACGAGCTGGGGGCCGAGGTGCACTCCATCGTGGGCTTCCGCTCCAAGGACCTGGTGATTTTGGAGCAGGAGTTTGAGGCGGTGTCCCACCACATGGCAAAGATGAGCGACGACGGCACCTGGGGCGAGAAGGGCCTGGTGACCAACGCCCTGGAGGCCCTCATTCAGGCGGGCAACCAGTACGACGAGGTCATCGCCATTGGACCCCTCATCATGATGAAGTTTGTCTGCAAGCTCACCGAGAAGTACGGCATCAAGACCACCGTGTCCATGAACCCCATCATGATCGACGGCACCGGCATGTGCGGTGGCTGCCGCCTCACCGTGGGCGGCGTGACCAAGTTCGCCTGTGTGGACGGCCCCGACTTTGACGGCCACCAGGTGGACTTTGACGAGGCCATGCACCGGGGCTCCACCTACCGGGAGTTTGAGACCCACGCCCGGGAGGCCTCTTGTAATCTGCTCAACAAGGAGGTGCAGTGAGCATGGCACACCAGATCAACATGGACCCCTGCAAGTGCCCCATGCCCAGCCAGGAGCCCCAGGTGAGAAACCACAACTTTGACGAGGTCGCTCTGGGCTACACCGCTGAGATGGCGGTCAGCGAGGCCAAGCGCTGCCTGAACTGTAAGAATAAGCCCTGCCAGACCGGGTGCCCTGTGGGCATCGACATCCCCGCCTTCATCGGCAAGGTGGCAGAGGAGGACTTTGAGGGGGCCTATCAGGTGCTCTCCGCCTCCAGCGCCCTGCCCGCCGTGTGCGGCCGTGTCTGCCCCCAGGAGAACCAGTGCGAGGGCAAGTGCGTCCGGGGCATCAAGGGTGAGAGCGTGGGCATTGGCCGCCTGGAGCGGTTTGTGGCCGACTGGCACCGGGAGCATGTCACCGACACCCCCGTCAAGCCCCAGCCCAACGGCCACAAGGTGGCCATCATCGGCGCTGGCCCCTCCGGCCTCACCGCCGCGGGTGACCTGGCCAAGCTGGGCTATGCGGTTACCATCTATGAGGCTCTCCACCTGGCCGGCGGCGTGCTGGTGTACGGCATCCCCGAGTTCCGTCTGCCCAAGGCCATTGTGCAGCAGGAGATTGACGGCCTCAAGGCCCTGGGCGTGGACATCGAGACCAACATGGTCATCGGCAAGGTGCTCACCATTGACGAGCTCATGGGCGAGTACGGCTTCGAGGCGGTGTACATCGCCAGCGGCGCTGGCCTGCCCCGGTTTATGGGCATCCCCGGCGAGAGCCTCAAGGGGGTGTACTCCGCCAACGAGTACCTCACCCGTATCAACCTCATGAAGGCCTACCAGCCCGGCAGCAAGACCCCCATCATGCACAGCCACAAGGTGGCCGTGGTGGGCGGCGGCAACGTGGCCATGGATGCCGCCCGCTGCGCCAAGCGCCTGGGTGCCGAAGAGGTGTACATCGTCTACCGCCGGGGCATGGAGGAGCTCCCCGCCCGGAAGGAAGAGGTGGAGCATGCCCAGGAGGAGGGTATCATCTTCAAGACCCTCACCAACCCCGTGGAGGTGCTGGGCGACGAGGATGGCCGTGTCCGTGGCATGGCGTGTATTGAGATGGAGCTGGGAGAGCCCGACGCCTCCGGCCGCCGCCGTCCCGTGGAGAAGCCGGACAGCCGCTTTGAGCTGGAGGTGGACACCATGATCATGTCCATCGGCACCAGCCCCAACCCCCTCATCCGGTCCACCACCCCCGGTCTGGAGACCAACCGCCACGGCTGCATCGTCACCAACGGGGACGACGGCCTCACCAGCCGAGAGGGCGTGTACGCCGGCGGCGACGCGGTCACCGGCGCCGCCACAGTGATTCTGGCCATGGGAGCGGGCAAGCAGGCCGCTGCTGCCATCCATGCGTACATCCAAAACAAGTAATAAGATAAAACGAG